>CAKUGH010000020.1 GCA_934654605.1 uncultured Collinsella sp.
GCCGATCGCAGCCAGGCCATCACCGGTGCCGACCTCGATCGCATGAGCGACGAGGAGCTCGACGCGCACATCGAGGACTACGGCGTGTACGCCCGTGTCCAGCCCGAGCACAAGACCCGCATCGTAGAGGCTTGGAAGTCGCGCGACCAGATCGTGGCCATGACGGGCGACGGCGTCAACGACGCCCCGTCCATCAAGCGCGCCGACATCGGCGTTGGCATGGGCATCACCGGTACCGACGTCACCAAGAACGTTGCCGACATGGTGCTTGCCGACGATAACTTCGCCACTATCATCGGTGCCTGCGAAGAGGGCCGTCGCATCTACGACAACATCCGCAAGGTCATCCAGTTCCTGCTTTCGGCCAACCTTGCCGAGGTCTTCTCGGTGTTTATCGCCACGCTCATCGGCTTTACCATCTTCCAGCCGGTGCAGCTGCTGTGGGTGAACCTGGTCACCGACTGCTTCCCCGCGCTTGCGTTGGGTATGGAGGATGCCGAGGGCGACATCATGAAGCGCAAGCCGCGCAACGCCAAGGACGGTGTCTTTGCCGGCAATATGGGCCTGGACTGCGTGGTCCAGGGCCTGATCATCACCGTGCTGGTGCTGGCGAGCTTCTTTGTGGGCGTGTACTTTGACATGGGCTACATCCACATCGCCGATATGATCGCCGGCAATGCCGACGAGGAAGGCGTGATGATGGCGTTCATCACGCTCAACATGGTCGAGATCTTCCACTGCTTCAATATGCGCAGCCGTCGTGCGTCGCTGTTCACCATGAAGAAGCAGAACAAGTGGCTGTGGGCTTCTGCTGCGCTGGCGCTGGTGCTGACGGTGATCGTAACCGTGCAGCCGACGCTTGCCGAGATGTTCTTTGGCCCCGTGACGCTCGAGCTTAAGGGCGTTATCGCCGCGTTGGGCCTGGCCTTCCTGATCATTCCGCTGATGGAGATCTACAAGGCGATCATGCGCGCGGTCGAGAAAGAGTAGGTCGAAAGGCTATCCTTCCCACCGGCCCGACCGCCTGCGGGGTTTCTCCTTCGCTGGTCCTCGCGCTTCGCGCTGCGGGATCGCTCAGAAGAAACCCCTCCCGGCGGGCGGGCCTTCGGATAACCTCTCGGGACCATAAGCTGAGGGAAAGTGTGTGAGTCGGTCGAGCATTTGCTCGACCGACTCTTTTTGTGGGTAAAATACCTGCTCAGTTGTGTGGTTGGGTGCTGGGAGGCGTTTGTGGCTAAGGCTAAGGCGAAGGCGAAGAAGAAGACGACGGGGGCGCGGGCTAAGCGTGATCGTCGTCGGAAGCTTGCGACCGAAGCCCCTGCATCTGCCGAGGAGTTGCTGGCGAGTGTGCCGGGGCTCGACGCGTTGCAGGATGTTCCGGCGTTTGATGACCTGCCGGTCGATGCGGCTCAGCAGGCTGCCTTCGATGACTTTTGCGCACATGCCGAGGAGCCCGAGCAGATGCAGCTCGGTGCCGTGGTGCGCCTGGACCGCGGGTTTCCGCTGGTGGCGACCGCCGATGATACCTTTCGTGCCGAGCACGCCGTGGGGTTTGCCAAGTCGCGTGGCGAGGATGAGGTTCTGCTGCCGGCCGTGGGCGACCGCGTGGCGGTTCGCCGTGCTCCCGGGCACGACATGGGCGTGATCGAGTGCGTACTGCCGCGCCGTACGAGCTTTGAGCGTTGGCGTGGCCGTGCCCGCGGTGAGCGCCAGGTGCTCTGCTCCAACGTTGACAGCGTGCTGATCGTGCAGGCACTCGGTGCCGGCGAGGTGCTGCTCGACCGCGTGGCGCGCTCACTGGTGTTGGCGCTCGATTGCGATGCCGAGCCGGTGGTGGTGCTCACCAAGGCCGACCGCTGCGAGGCCGATGAGCTCGAGCGCGATCTGGACCGCGTGCGCCGTCTGGTGGGTCCGGACGTTCGCGTGGTCGTGACGTCTTCTGCCGAGGGTCTCGGCCTGGACGAGGTGCGCGCCTGCGTGCCCGCCGGGAGTTGTGCCATGATCTTGGGCGAGTCGGGTGCCGGCAAGTCGACGCTGCTCAATGCGCTGCTGGGCCACGATGCGCTGGCCACCGGCGGTGTACGCGAGCGTGATGACCAGGGCCGCCACACCACGGTCGCGCGCGTGATGGTGGCGCTGCCGGGCGACGCCGGCGTAATCGCCGATGCCCCGGGCCTGCGCAGCCTGCCGCTCGTGGGTCACGAGCGGGGTCTGGCGCGCGCCTTCCCCGAGATCGTCGAGGCGTCGCGTGCGTGCCGGTTTGGAGATTGCACGCACACCCACGAGCCGGGTTGCGCCGTTCGCGAGGCCGAGGACGCCGGACAGATCGACAGCCTGCGTCTGGAGACGTTCCAAAACCTGGCGTCATCCATGCGCGTGAGTGCTCAAATGCTCGACCCCGATGTTCATCTGTAATTGAATTTTCCTATGACAGCCGTCTCCCAACTGTTCGGGAGACGGCTTTTTTGCTGCCGAAGTGCTCCGAAACATGCATTTTGCTGACGTGCTGACCGAAACCTTGCCACGAGCTTGACGGGCTGGTCAGCTTTTGGTCAGCGATTGGTTTGACACGCAAAACCAAGATCGCGATTGCGCCGCTTTGCGCCCTGGTCGCCCAGACAATGGTGGTACGGGCATTTGCCCGGCACCGCCATGAGAGGAGCGGCCGTGAACAAGCGCAAACGCATCGCCATCAGTCTGGTCGCGGGCGTGCTTGCCGCGGCGCTCTGCATGGCCTACGGCTCGTCGATTCGCTCGCAAGCCGAGCAAGCCCAGGCCGAGACCTTGGCAAAATACGGCGGCGATCGTGTTGAGGTGTGCGTCGCGGCGCGCGATATCGATGCGGGTGAGACCCTCGACGAGACCAATGTCATAACCCAGGAATGGCTGACGAGCCTGTTGCCGCGTGATGCGGCAACCGAGCTGCGCCAGGTGCGCGGCGACGTGACGACCTCGCGCATTCCCAAGAACGCCGTGATTTGCAATGTCTACACCAAGGCCGAGAGTCACAAGCTCGAGGTGCCTAAGGGCAAGGTTGCCGTTTCGGTCGCGGTCGATGCCGAGCACTCGGTCGGCGGCGCCACGGGCGTGGGCAGCTACGTGGACGTGTACGTGCAAAAAGATGGCGTGACCGACCGGCTGTGCGGCGCGTACGTGATCGATACCAGCGAAGAGGCCGGCGCCACGCGCGAAGGCAAGATCGAGTGGGTGACGCTGGCGGCAGATCCCGAAGATGTCAAGGAATTGCTGGGAGCCTCGGGAAAGGGAACGGTCAGCTTGACGATTCCCGCCACGGCGCGCGGCAAAAAGAGCGGAGGCGACGAGTGATGAAGGCGATCTGGCTTGCATGCTGCGCGTGCGGTGATTACGGGCTGCTGCAGCAAGAAGTCGAGGGCCGCGATGCGGGCGCGCAGGTGCTTCGCGTTGGCGACCTGGACGGGCTGGTATCCATGGCGCGGGCGTTTCCGTCGCGCCGCGGTGCCGCCATCATCGCGGCGTCTCTGTTCGATACCGAAGACGTGCGAAAGACCGTTGCGCGCCTGACGGCCGAGGGCCGCGTGAGCCGCGTCGTCGTGTTGATAGAGACACTCGACCCGTCGGATATCGAAGGGCTGTTTCGCGCGGGAGCGACCGAGGTCATCGCTGCGCACGGTTTGTGCGGCAACGGGCGCGCGGGCGAGGGAGCGGTTGATTCCGATTGGCGCATGACGAGTGAGCCCGATGCTTTTGTTGATAGGGAACCCGGGGCGCCTCGCGCTACAAGAGGCCCGCGTGTTGATGAATATGGAAAAGCGGAAGCCGAGCATGGTCGGCGCCCCCGGGACCCCCTTGCATACGACCATGTCGGAGAGCCAGTGCCGTATGGCGATGACGTTCCGGCTGAAGATATGGGATACGTGCACGGCGTGAATCTGGCCGATGAGCTCGACGAGGTTGAGGGTTTTGCCGATGCTGGCGAGGCGTGTGCCGCTGCGCCTTCGGCCTCGGCGCCGCAGTTCGAGCAGGCTGTCATGCCGGCTTGGGCTCAGAGCATGACCGCGGCGGGGGAGACGGGGATGTTGTCGCCCGCGCCCGCGTCGCCGGTTCCTGCGTCGTTAGCCCCCGCGCCAGCGGCGGATGCTTTGGCTCCATCCCATCGGGCGCCGGTCATCTGCGCCGTCTCGGGTTCGGGCGGTTGCGGCAAGTCGACGATCGTTGCCGCCATGGCGCATGCGGCGTCGCTGTTGGGCCTGCGTGCCGCCGTGCTCGACTTGGACCTCATGTTTGGAAACCTTTACGACTTGTTGGGTGTCGATGCCCCGCACGATATGGCGACGCTTATCGAGCCGTCGGCGGCGGGTGTGCTTGCCGAGTCGGATATCGTGGCCGCGTCGATGCGCGTGGCGCCGGGCGTCACGCTCTGGGGGCCTGTCGCGGCCCCCGAGCAGGCCGAACTCATGGCGCGCCCGGTGGAGCTGCTACTCGACGTTTTGCGCCGCGAATCCGACGTGGTCTTTGTCGACACCTCGGTCTTTTGGGGCGATGCCGTGGCCGCCGCGGTGGCGGCGAGCGACCGTTGCCTGGTCGTAGGCGATGCGGCGGTATCGTCTGCGACATCCGCTTCGCGTGCCATTGAACTGGCGAGCCGTGTGGGCGTGCCACGCACGCGCATGAGCGCCGTGTTCAACCGGTTTGGTGCGCGCGGTGCCGACGAGGACGTTGCCATGCGTTTTGAGATCGCCTGCGCGCTGAGTTCCAAGATCCGCATTGCCGATGGCGGCCAGGACCTGGCCGCGCTCATGGCATTCGGCCGCGCCGACGAGGCGGTGGGCCAGACGAGCGCCTTCGCGACCAGCGTGCGCGAGGCCACGCGCGAGATGCTCGTGGAGCTGGGCTGCGCCGTCGGTCCCTGGAGCGACATGGTCACCGACCGCGCGACGCGCACCGAGCGCCCGCGCATCCGTCTTCCCTGGTCGCGCGAGGGTGATCCACGATGAGCCTGCAAACAAGGATAAAGGCTGCCGGTGCGGCCGCCGCGGCTACCCCCGTCGATGCGGGGCGCCGCCGCGCCGTTAAGCGTCGCACTAAGCGCGCGGTGATGGACCGCATGGGCTACGACGAGGTGGCGCGCATCAGTGCCTACGTCGATCCGTCCCTTGCCCGCTCGGAGCTGCGCCCGGCGGTAGAAGCGGCGCTCAACGTGGAAGAGTCGACCGACTTGGCGGCGCCCGAACGCGAGACCATCGTCGACGAGATCTTAGATGACGTGGTGGGTCTAGGCCCGCTGCAGCCGCTCATCGAGGACGACACCGTTACCGAAATCATGATCAACGGCTGCCGCTCGGCCTTCTTTGAGCGCGGCGGCGTTTTGTATCCCATCGAGCATGCGTTTGAGGACGACGAGCAGATCCGCGTGCTAATCGACCGCATCATCTCGCCGCTCGGCCGTCGTATCGACGAGCGCAGCCCCATCGTCAACGCCCGCCTCAAGACGGGCTATCGCGTCAACGCGGTGATTCCGCCTGTGGCGATCGACGGGCCAATCCTGACCATCCGCAAGTTCTCCGACCGCATCTGTTCGCTGGACGAGCTCGTGGGGCTGGGGTCGCTGCCGCTTTGGTATGCGCAGTTGCTGTCGTGCGCGGTGTCGTTGCGGCAGGATCTGGCGGTTGCGGGAGGCACGGGCTCGGGCAAGACCACGCTGCTCAACGCACTGTCGTGCGAGATTTCCACCGGCGAGCGCATCGTGACGATCGAGGATTCCGCCGAGCTCAAGTTTGCGCATCACCCGCACGTGGTTCGTCTGGAGGCGCGTGAGGCGTCAATCGAGGGCGAGGGTGCGGTGACGATTCGCGACCTGGTAACGAATGCCCTGCGCATGCGCCCCGACCGCATCGTCGTGGGCGAGGTGCGCGGCGCCGAGTGCTGCGACATGCTGCAGGCCATGAACACGGGTCACGACGGGTCGCTCACCACGCTCCATGCGGGCACCGAGCAGGAGACCGTGGTTCGTCTGACGCTGCTTGCGCGCTACGGCATCGATTTGCCGAGTGAGCTTATCGAAGAGCAGATCGCCATGGCGCTCGACGGCATTGTGATGTCCGAGCGCCATGCGGACGGTCGGCGTTTTGTGTCCTCATATTCGGGGGTTCACCGCGGTGCGTCGGGCGGTGTGGAGCTCGAGCGCTACGTGACTTTCGATGCCGCCGAACGCACCTGGACGCTCGACCGCGAGCCGCCGTTTATTGCGGAGGGCTTGCGGTCGGGAACGCTCACGCAAGAGGAGGTGGACGAATGGAGATCGCTGTGCCCCTCGTCGTAGGGGGTCTGGCGGGGCTTTCGGTCGCGATGGCGTGCGGGGCAGAGCCTCGTGTGCCGCGGGTGCCGCCGGCGGAGCTGGCGCGCCAGACGCTCGAATCGATGGCGGAGAAGCTGCCCCATGAGCTGGTGGAAAACGATCTGCTGGCAAAGATTGCCCGCTCGTGGGCATTGCTGAGCCCCGTAGATCGCCTTGGCCTCGCTATCGAGGATAACGCGGCTCGTCTGGCATTTCTGCTGTTGTCGAGCGGTATCTGCAGCGTTTTGCTGGCCGTTGCGTCGTTGTCGCCCATCGGCTTTGTCTTGGGACTGGTGGCGCCGTTTGGCGTGGGCGCCGCGCGTGACACCTTCGACCGCCGCCGCGAACAGCATGATGTTGAAGAGGCCATGCCCGAGGCATTCACGGCGCTATCCATGTCACTTGCCTCGGGACACTCGCTGGCGCAGGGCATGCGCTTTGTGGGCGCCCATGCGCAAGAGCCGGTACATACCGAGTTTTTGCGGGTGGCGGCGGCAATCGATTGCGGCATCTCGGCGACCGACGCGCTCGATGACCTGCTCGTTCGCATCGATGCCCCCGGCCTTTCGCTCGTTACCTTGGCGCTCAAGGTATCGCAGCGTACCGGCGCTCCGCTTGCCGGTTTGCTATCAGAGGCGTCGAGCATGGTGGGGGAGCGCATTGAGCTCAAGCGCCGCCTGGACGTTAAGACGTCGCAGGCACGCATGTCAGCGCACATGGTCGCGGCGATGCCAGCGGGCATGTGCGCGGTGCTTGCCTTGCTTTCGGCCGACTTTCGCCGTGGCCTTGCGACGCCGGTCGGTGCGGGCGCCGTGGTGCTGGGCCTTGCCCTCAACGCTGTCGCCCTGGTGGTTATCCGGCGCATTATGCGGGTGGAGCTGTGAGCGCCCTGGTTGGGGTTGCGGCTAGTCTATGCGCCCTGAGCGTGTTTGCCGCGACAGGTTTGGAACGTGCGGAGGCTCACAAAATCGCGGAGGCGTGTAAGCGCGAGACGGTATTGGTTGTTGCCGCGTGCCGCTCGGTGATCGATGCCCTGACTACGCGAGTGAAGGGCGCGATTGGGGCGGGCGGCCCGGCGCAGGTGTCGCTCGGCGAGGTGTCCGAGATGATCGACGTGGTGCGCCTGGGGCTTTCGGCCGGTCTTTCGTTTGATGCGGCGCTCGAGATTTTCTGCGCCAATCGTCGGTCGGTGCTGGCCATCCGTCTGGAGCGCGCCTGCATGGCGTGGCAGGTGGGCGTGGGGACGCGCGAAGCCGAGCTGTTGGCTGCCGCACGCGATCTGGACGTGCGGGCGCTCGAGACCTTCGCCATTACGGTGGGGCAGGCGCTTGCCCTGGGCGCCCCGCTTGCCGAGACGCTGGCTGCCCAAAGTCGCGAGATTCGTGCGGCCCATCGCGCCGCAGTCGAGCGCGAGATCGAGCGCGCACCCGTCAAGTTGCTGGTTCCCACCGGCACGCTCATCTTGCCGGCGTTGCTTTTGTCCATATTGGGCCCGCTGCTGGGAGCAGGCGGGATGATGTAGGGAGGAATAAATGAACACGATGACCGACATTGCGGGCAAGGCTTGGAGTTGGGCTTTTTGCCAGGCAATCCGCGCTCGCCAGCGCGCCAAGGCGCTGCTGCAGGAGGAGAGCGCGCAGGGCACTACCGAATACGCCATCTTGGTCGGCGTGCTCGTGGTGATCGCGATTATCGCCATCGTTGCGTTTAAGAGCAAAGTCGAAGAGCTATGGAACGCGATCAAAGACGGCATCAACAGTCTGTAGGAGGCGGGCGGCCTGTTGGCTCGCTGCTGGTGCTCGTCTGTTTGCTCGTGGCAATAGCGGTGACGCTTTGGGGGTTGGGTGTTGCGCGACAGCAGCGTCCAGGCGCTACTGCCGATTTGGGAACGGGCCCGGCGGCGGTGTCACAATCGGAAGGCGCGGGGGATATGGGCGGTCAGAATGCCGCTGTCACGGCGCGGACCTTTTTGCAGACACTCGACGAGCGGGCGGCCAGCGCGACGGAGCCGTCTGCAGACAACGCGATCGCGGTTCGACTCGCATGGTCCGAGGACCGGCCGATGACCGAGGCGGCGGCAGACCTGTTGCGCGCCTACCGCGAGGTGCCCACGGCCCAGCTCGCCCTGAGCGGCTATCTCGATATTAAGGGCAACGTATGGGGCGCCATCGTGCGCGATGGGCGAGGCTGGGTCGACATGGTGACGGTTGCCGCGGATGCCGGCGATGCCTCGTGCCGCCTGCGTGCCGTGCGTCTGGTTCCGCAAACAACGGAGTCAAAGGAGGGGTCGTGAAATGCATGATGTCCTGCGTGAGGAATCTGCTCAGTCGACTGTCGAATACGCCATCGTCACCGTGGCACTGTTATCGATTGTGCTGGCGATTGCGGGGCTTTGGCGCGCCGGCACCGATGGGCGCTTGGCGGCACTGGTCGAGCGGGCAGCGTCTCATGGCGTCGCCCCATCGTCGGTTATCGATGCCGCGACGGGTGCCAAGGACATCGCTCTGTATTGATATCGCGTGCGAGGATCGGGCGCAGTCTACGGTCGAGGCCGCCTTTTTGCTGCCGACGTTTTTGACGCTCATCCTGCTGGCGCTGCAGCCGGTGTGCCTGCTCTATACGCGCGCGGTCATGGAGTCTGCCGCCGCCGAGACCGCGCGGCTTATGACCACGACGACGGTGGAGGACGACGATGACCTTAAGGAGTTCACTCGCCGCAGACTTGCCGCGGTGCCCAATGTCTCGATTTTTCATGCCGGTGGGCCGCTGTCGTGGGATATCGAGTTGGGCCGGGCGGGCGCGGGCGGCACCTCGTCCGTGTCTGTTGCCGGCGAGGTTAAGCCGCTGCCCGTGATCGGTGCATTTGTGCAGGCCATGGGCAGTGCGGGTGAGGGTGGCTATGTCGAGCTCAAGGTCGATGTCTCGTATCGATCGCGTCCCGAATGGCTGGAGGGAGATTATGGTTCATGGATTGCTGCGTGGGATTAAGCGCTGCCTGCTGCGGGTGACGCAAGGGTTTGCAGCTCGCCGTCGACCGGGCGACAGCTGCAAGCGGGGTGGCTTTATGGGCCGTGCCGGTATCGACTTGTTTATCGAAGACGGTGCCTATACCACGCTCTCCTCTGCGGTTGTCATTCTAGTGGTGCTTACGCTGCTGTTTTCATCGACCGCTGCGATATGGAGCATGTCGCGCGCCGGAGACACCCAGGTGGCGGCCGATAGCGGCGCGTTGGCGGGTGCCAACGTGGTGTCGTCCTATCACACGGCAGCCACGGTGGTGGATGCGAGCATTTTGAGTTTGGGCCTGGCGGGGTTTGCCACGATCGGCACCGGCTTGGTGGCCATTCTCATACCGGGTGCCGAGGTTGTTGGCAGCGATATCATCGACACGGGAACCCAGATCATTAAAACGCGTAACAAGTTTGCCAAAAGCGCGGCAAAGGGCCTGCAGAAGATCGAGACTGCCTTGCCGTATCTGGTTGCCGCGCGCGCCATGCAGGCAGTATCGGCGCAGGATACCGACAGTGTGACCTATACCGGCACGGCGCTTGCCGTGCCCAGGACGTCAGAGTCGGATTTTGTTGCGCTCGAAGGGTCCGAGATCTCGACCGATGCCATTAAAGATGCATCGGAAGATCTGGAGCGTGCGGCCGAGGAGCTGCAAAAAGCATCGGAGGAGACGGCGAAGGCCAAAGAGCGTGCCTGGCTTGCCGACTGCGGTGGGTCGGATAAGGGTTCGGTCGACAGCTGTTCGTGTATGTGGGAGCGCGCAAAAAGCCTAACGGATCTCTCCGGTGTTCAAAATCCGCATTATGCTTCGAGCGTTACATGGGAGCCTCAGGTTGCCCTCGACCGCGCAAAGGACTACTACCATTGGCGTCTGACAAATGAGAAGCCCCAAGGCTCGAGTGTCGAGATGAAGGCAGAGTCTGCGGCGCGTAAGGCGTTTTATACCTACGCGAGCGCGGAGGTCGATCGGGCATATATAACCGAGAACGGAGACAGGGTTTCCTCCTATATTCCGCTGCTGCCACGCAACTCTGATGAAGTTCGGGCGACGGAACTCTATACCGATGCGGTGTGGCCGACTAGCGTGAACGATGGCAAGGCGTATCTGCATTACGGGACGACCTGCCCTAACTACAAGAAAGGAACGCCGAACGGGTTTGCTTCGGTTGCCGATTACGATGGACAGGACAAATGCAGCAAATGCCATTTTGGCGTTTCGTCGCTTGGTGCTGTTGCGGCGCCTTCAACCTCTATCGAAAACGGCTTCGAATATCACTTTGACAAGTTTAAAGACGCCCTGGAGGACTATGTCGACTGTCGCAACAAGGAGCTCGAACTCGGGCGTCAGACCGAGGACGAAGCTGACCGTGCGGGCAATGCGTTCGATACCGCCATCAAAGAACTTTCCGGTGAGCGCCCGCGCATCGCCCCGCCCGGTCGCAACGGCGTGGTCGCCTTTGCGGTCTCGGGCGCCATCTCCGGCCCCGACGAGCTCAACTCCTCGTTTAACACGGCAGTTGAGCTTGGCGATCGGGGTGCAATTTCTGCTGCAGTGCTCGCGCCCGATGATGCGACGGCGCAAAATAACGTTCTCTCGCGGTTTTTCTCGACGCTGGAGGAGCGTTCGGGCGGCGTTGCCGGCGTGCTCGACGGCGTTATGGATGTTTGGGGCCGCCTGCTTGTGGGGTACGGAGACATCCAGGGTGCGGCCGACGAGCTTATGGGAGAGCTGATTGGTGACTTGGGAGGGGGTAGCGGCGCGTTGGGCTCCATCGCGTCCTGGCTCGGTGACACCGTCTCGTCCTCCGTGGAGGCGCTGGGACTCGAGCCGTGCGATTTGCGTCTGCGAAAACCGGTGCTGACCGATACCGCCAATGTCATTAAAAGTCCGGGGTCCGATATCGCGGGCATCTCCAAAACTCAAGATGCCCTGCGAAAAATCCCCTTGGGCGTGACTGACCCCAAGGCACTTTGCGAGGCCTTGGAATATCACGTCGAGCGCACCATCAGCGGCGCGGTGTTCACGCTTGCGGAGATCCCGCTGCCCGGCGGCGGCTCCATCCCGCTCACGGTCGATGTTGCCACGCTGGCGGGGGCTTTTGGCGGTGGGTCGTAATGGGCATTCGCACGGGCTTGCGCGAGGAGCGTGCCCAGGCGACGGTCGAGATGGCCGTGGTTACGCCCGTCCTGATCGTGCTGGCTCTCATCGTGTACAACGTCATGATCTTTGCCGGCGCGGTCGCGCGCTTCGACCGCGTGGTGCCCGACATCGTGCTGGCGCACGCTGTGGCGCCGGGCGGGGAGGGTGACGAGAGCTCCATTGACGCTTCCGCGACCGTTCAGGCTCAGATTCAGGATGCCATGGAGGGATATGGCCTACAGGTCGAGGTCTCGAGCGAGCAAGGCACGGCGTCATCGGATGGTGGCCTGCTCTCTCTTTCTGGTACGTTTAGGACCTATACCTGCACCATGCACTACGAACCGTGGCCGAGTTCGCTGAGCATCGCCGGCGTTTCCCTGGGGGCGCCAGCCGTGCTCACGCATGAACGCGCGGTGACGGTCGATCCGTGGCGTCCGGGGGTGGTCATGTGAGTGCGGCCTCGTCCTATATCGCCTACGCGCGGGCGCTCAACAGGTTGGGCTGGACGCCGGCCGAGTTTGTGGTGGCGGAGTCGTTTACCGCGCGTCTGCGCGGCATGCTGGGACGGCGGCCGATTGCCGCCAGCGGACTGCCGCTTGTTATGGCGTTTCCGCGCTGTTCCTCGGTTCACACCTGCTTTATGGCCTATCCCATCGACATCGCCTTTATCGATCGCAATGGCAATGTCCTCGTATGCTACGAAAACGTACGTCCCTGGCGCATGTGCTCCTGCCCCGGCGCCTGGGCGGCACTCGAGCGCCCTTCAATCATTGTTTCGCCCCCTGCTCTCCAACGCGTGCCGGCATAGGAATTGGCGACAGTGGACTTTCGTCATACGAAATTTGGTACGATGGAGGAGGAGATGCATGGATGTCGAGATTCATCCCAACGCCAAAAAGCACCTGACGGAAAAGCAGGTGCTTGGTGCCTGGCTCGCGGTTACTGAGTGTGTTCGCCGCGAGTCGGAGGACGAGCCGCCGAGATGGCTTGCGATTGGATAGCTTCCGGACGGTCGGAGTGTGGAGCTTGTCGCGGTCGAACTTATTCGTGGGTGGCTCATTATTCATGCCTTGTCTCCGGTTCAGAAGAAATTCTGGCAAGAGATCGAGCGAGCTCGGCAAAGGGGTCGATGATGGGCAAGACATATACGACCGCTAATGGTCAGGTTGTAACGGATGAAATGATTGACGCGTGGTGTGAGTCGTACGAGCGCGGAGAGTTTCCGGATGGCGAACACACTGTTGGGGGGATCGTGCACGGGCGGCCCCCGCTCTCAAGTGAGGGGACGGCAACGCTATCAGTCAAGATTCCTCTAGGAATGAAGGAGGCGATTCGTCGACGGGCGGCGGCTGAGGGAATGACACCAAGTGAGTTTGCTCGTGCGGCCCTGAGCGAAAAACTTCTTGCTGCCGGTTGATGCTTCTGACGTGCCGTTCTATAGGATCGAGGTCGTGGCCGATGTCGCGTTCAAAACTTTTTTAAAATTCTCGGTTGACCGGAGCGCGTCCTTGGTTATACTAATCAAGCCTTGAAACAAGGCACACCTCAAATGGCTGGGTAGCTCAGTTGGTAGAGCAGAGGACTGAAAATCCTCGTGTCAGGGGTTCGATTCCCTTCCCCGCCACCTTGAATTGACTAGGACCTCTGCAAAGGGGTCCTTTTCTTTTATGCAGCCTCCACATGGAATCGAACCCCGTGAGGGCGCGGAGCTGAGTAAACGCGTAAGCGTTTGCCAGCGCAGCTCGCAAGGCGCGCAAGCGCCGCAGCGGTCCGTCCGCGCAGCGCGCGGACGCGATTCCCTTCCCCGCCACCTTGAATTGACTAGGACCTCTGCAAAGGGGTCCTTTTCTTTTATCGAGGGCTCTGCGGAAATTGCATCCCAGAATTTTGGTCCAGAGTGGGATGTGCTTTCCGCTTCGGGCCTGTTTGGGAAAGCTTGGCCCGGAATCCGGCGAAATTGCGGGATGCACTTTCCGGTGCATGCGTGCATCTCGGCGTGCCAGCTCGAACCCGCCTGGCCCGGACATTCCTCCCACTTTTGCGCCACTTTGTAGACCGTTCGGTCGCCTGTCCGCATGCGCGGGTATACTCAAAACGATACTTTTCCTATGCAATACGATGCAGGCTCGACCTGCGCGATCCGAAGGGGGCAGTGATGGAGAGGATACTCGGCGTTAATCTCTCTGGCTGGTTTATTCCCGAGCCCTGGGTGACTCCGTCGCTCTATGCGGCAACCGGTGCATCCAATGCGGCCGAGCTGCAGGATGCCATGGGCACCGCCGCTTATAACGAGCGCATGCGCCGCCATTACGAGACGTTTGTGAGCGAGGACGATTTTCGCCGCATGGCGCAGATTGGCCTCAACGCCGTGCGCCTGCCGGTGCCGTGGTATGCCTTTGGCTCGCAGGAGTCCGACGCTTCCTACATCTCGGTCGTGGACTATATCGATCGAGCCATTGAGTGGGCTGCCAAGTACAACATCCGCGTACTGCTCGATCTGGCGACTGTACCCGGCGGCCAGGGCGATTCCAACGATTCGCCCACCACGCCGGAGGTCGTTGCCGAGTGGCATTCGTCCACCAACGGCCGTCATGTCGCACTCGACGTGCTTGAGCGCCTGGCCGATCGCTACGGCGAGGCAGAAAGCCTGCTGGGCATTGAGCTGTTGGACACGCCGCAGATGAGCGTTCGCAAGAGCCTCTTTACCATGACGGATGGCATTCCGGCGCACTACCTGCGCAACTTCTATCGCGACGCGTACGAGCTCGTCCGTTCGTATATGCCCGAGGACAAGATCATCGTCTTTTCCTCCTCGGGACATCCCGGTGAGTGGAAGCACTTTATGCGCGGTGCCAAGTACAAGAACGTCTACATGGACCTTCACCTGTATCATTACCGCGACGAGTACGCGCTCGACATCACAAGCCCCCGCGGTCTAACCACGGCGATTTCGCGCAACAAGCGTGAGCTCAAAGAAGCTATTGCAACTGGGTTCCCCGTCTTGGTGGGCGAATGGTCGGGCGCGGCGATCTTTGCCAACTCGTCAGTTACGCCCGAGGGTCGCAATGCCTACGAGCGCGTATTTATCGCCAACCAGCTGGCGTCGTTTGCGCCGGCGGCTGGCTGGTTCTTCCAAACGTGGAAGACCGAGAAGCGCATCGCGGCATGGGATGCCCGCGCGGCACTCGGCACGCTCGAGCGCGGCATGATTGAATAGGTTGATATGACGCAAAACAGCGCCCGCACGGGCAAACTTTATGTGGTCGGTACGCCCATTGGTAACCTGGGCGACTTGTCCCCGCGCGTCGGCGAGGCATTTGGCGCCGCCGATGCCATCTGCTGCGAGGACACGCGCGTGACCTCAAAGCTGCTGATGCACCTGGGTATTTCCAAACCGCTCGTCCGTTGCGACGAGAACGTGATTGCAAGTCGCGCGGCCGGCCTGGTCGACCGCCTGCTGGCGGGGGAGACCCTTGCCTTTGCCTCGGATGCCGGCATGCCGAGCGTGTCCGACCCCGGCCAGGCTCTGGTCGAGGCGGCGCGCGAGGCCGATGTGCCCGTCGAGGTCATTCCCGGACCTTCCGCATGCGTCACGGCGCTCGTGTCGTCCGGCATTCCCTGCGAGCACTTCTTCTTCGAAGGCTTTTTGGGCCGCAAGCACGGCGACCGCGTGCGTCGCCTGCAACGTCTTGCCGTGGTGCCCGGCGCACTCATCTTCTACGAGTCTCCACATCGTATCGTGGCGACGCTCGAGGCCGTGGCCGAGGTCTTTCCCCAGCGCGATGTTGCCGTCTGCCGCGAGCTCACCAAGCTGCACGAGGAAGTCTTGCGCGGGTCTGCCGCCCAGCTTGCCGAGGAGCTGCGTGCCCGTGGCGAGGTAAAAGGCGAGATTGCGCTGGTCATCGCGCCGCCGAGTGAAGACGAGGAGGCCGGCATCGCGCCGGTTGGCACCGCGGCGGCAGACCCCGATGGGGCCCTGCGTGAGGATATCCGCGCCGCGCTCGAGGAGGGCGAGCCCGCCTCCGCGGTGGCAAAGCGCCTGTCGCAGAAGTATTCGCGCCGCAAGCGCGATGTCTATGCCATGGTGCTCGATATGCAATAGATGGAGGATATCCAGCCCTTGCGTTAGAATCATCCCCTGTATGCAACGTTTTTCTGGAGGACAGACCCCATGGATCAAACCAAGCCTTCGTTTTTTATCACGACGCCTATCTACTACGTCAACGCCGATCCGCACCTGGGCACGGCTTATTCCACCATCATTGCCGACGTCCAGGCTCGCTATCGCCGTTCTGCCGGCTATAACGTCAAATTTCTGACCGGCATGGACGAGCACGGCGAGAAGGTCGCCGAGGCCGCAGCCAAGCACGACATGACGCCGCAGGAGTGGACCGACAGCCAGGCTCCGCACTTCAAGGAGCTTTGGAGCAAGCTCGAGATCTCCAACGACGACTTCATCCGCACCACCGAGCCGCGTCAGCATCACGCCGTGCAGTATCTGTGGGAGCGCATGAAGGAGTCCGGCTACCTGTATAAGGGCAGCTACGACGGCTGGTACTGCGTGCCCGACGAGACCTACTTCACCGATACGCAGGTCCAGAAGGGTGACGAGGAGTACGGCAGCGTCGGCCAGCACCTCTGCCCCGATTGCCACCGTCCGCTCGAGCGCGTGCAGGAGGAGTCCTACTTCTTTAAGCTTTCCGCCTTCCAGGACAAGCTGCTCAAGCTCTATGACGAGCACCCCGATTTTGTTGAGCCCGCGTTCCGCATGAACGAGGTGCGCAGCTTTGTCGAGGGCGGCCTCAACGATCTTTCTGTGAGCCGTACGAGCTTTGACTGGGGTATTCAGGTTCCGTTCGACGAGGGCCACGTGACCTATGTGTGGTTCGACGCACTGCTCAACTATATGACTGCCGTCGGCTACGGTGTCGATACCGATGAGGCCCGTGCCGAGCTGGCCTATCGCTGGCCCGCGCAGTTCCACATCGTGGGCAAGGACATCATCCGCTTCCACTGCGTCATTTGGCCTGCCATGCTCATGGCCATCGGCGAGGCCCTGCCCGAGCACGTCTTTGCCCACGGCTTCCTGACCGTGCGCAATGCCGAGACCGGCAAGGCCGAGAAGATGTCCAAGAGCCGCGGCAACGCCATCGCTCCGCAGGATGTTATCGACATGCTGGGCGTCGAGGGCTATCGCTATTACTTTATGACCGACGTGGTGCCCGGCACCGACGGCGCCATCAGCTTCGAGCGCATGGAGCAGGTCTACAACGCCGACCTAGCCAACAGCTGGGGCAACCTCATCTCGCGTTCGCTCAACATGAGCGGCAAGTACTTTGACGGTTGTGCACCTGCCAAGCCCGCATCGTTCGATGCGTTCGACAACCCACTGGCAAAGATCGCCGACGGCCTGGTCGATCGCTACATGGCAAAGATGGATGTGCTCGATTACGGTGGAGCCAAGGACGAGGTCATGGAGCTCATCCATGCCGCCAACCACTACATCGAGGACTCCGAGCCTTGGGCGCTTGCCAAGGACGAGGCTAAGGCTGACGAGCTGGCATTTGTGATCTACAATCTGCTCGAGGCCATCCGCATCGCCGCTCACCTGCTGATGCCGCTCATGCCCCAGACCTCTGCCGAGGCCCTGCGCCGCCTGTCCTGCGAGGACGAGGCCGCGAGCGACGACCTCAAGGGCATTTGCGCTTGGGGCCTGCTTGCTGGTGGTCAGCCCGTCGAGAAGGGCGAGCCGCTGTTCCCGCGTCTGGGTTAAGACGCCGCGCGCCATATCGGCAATTTGCTGTTTAGATGTAAGGGCATGGCCGCAACGGTCCATGCCCTTTTGCTTTACGATGCAGCCACCATGTTAAGGAGGCAACCATGACAACTTCGCCTTTGGCAAACCCCACGGCAACTAGGGAGCTGCTAGAGGAGTTTGGCCTTGCGACCAAGCATCGCCTGGGCCAGAACTTCCTGATCGACAACCATGTGATCGAACGTATCTGTGAGCTCGCTGAGCTTGCGGGCGATGAGCGCGTGCTCGAGGTCGGCCCGGGTTGCGGCACGCTGACGTTGGCCCTGTTGCAGGAGGCGGCGTGCGTCACGTCGATCGAGGCCGATCCCGAGCTGGAGCCGGTGCTCGATGCCCACGCTGCCGACTATGCCAACTTCCGCTTTATCATGGGTGACGCGCTTAAGGTGACGCCGGAGCAGATTGAGCAGGTTGCGGGCGGTAAGCCGACGGTGTTTGTCGCGAATCTGCCTTACAACGTGGCGGCGACGATCATCTTGCAGTTCTTCCAGACGATGCCCGCGCTCAAGCGTGCCGTGGTCATGGTTCAAAAGGAAGTTGCTGATCGCATCGCCGCAGTGCCGGGCAACAAGACCTATGGCGGCTATACGGCCAAGCTGGGCCTGTATGCGCAGGTGACGGGTCGTTTTGAGGTGCCGCCGCGCTGCTTTATGCCGGCGCCGCATGTGGATTCTGCCGTAGTGCGCATCGATCGCGTTGACGGCGTGGTACCCGAGGGCCTCGACCGCGAGTTTGTGGCTCGTGTGATCGACGCTGCGTTTGCTCAGCGCCGCAAGACGATCCGCAACACCATGAGCGCCAACGGCTTTGCCAAGGACGTGCTCGACGCCGCCTTTGAGGTCTGCGGTATCGCACCTACCACGCGCGCCGAGACGCTCGACGTCGCCGCCTTTGTGCGCTTGGCCCAGGAGCTTTCCCATGACGCCTAATGTCGAACGCGTGACGTTTACCAAGAAAAAGAAAACGATCGCCTGTCCGGAGCCGCTGGCACCGCTTGCCGATACGCATGCGCACCTGCTCTCGTTTTGGGGCAAGGAGGTGCCCGAGACGCTCGTGCGCGCCAAGGCCGCGGGCGTTGACCTACTTGTGACGATCTTCGATCCCATCGCCGACAAGCGCAGCGTTGCGGACTATAGCGACTGGCTGACGCACGAGATCCTGCCGATGCAGGATATTCCGCAGATAAAGTATCTCGCTGGTGTGCATCCGTATGGCGCGCCGGACTATACCGACGACATCCATGCCCAGATTGTGGCGGCGCTCGATGATCCTCTGTGCGTCGGCATCGGCGAGATCGGCCTGGACTACCACATGGACTATGACGACGATATCGCGCCGGCGCCCCATGACGTGCAGATTGACTGCATGGCGCGCCAGCTCGAGGTTGCCGTGCGCCGTAACGTGCCGGTTGAGCTGCATCTGCGCCATGAGGACACGGACCAGGAGCGCACCTCGCACGTGGACGCGTACAACGTGCTGCGCGAGGTGGGTGCGCCTCAAGCGGGCTGCGTGCTGCACTGCTTTGGCGAGGACCGCGCCACGATGGAACGTTTTGTGGACCTGGGTTGCTACATCGCTTACGGCGGCGCGGCTACCTTTAAGCGCAACGACGACGTGCGCGAGGCATTCGCGGCAACCCCACTCGACCGCATTTTGTTCGAGACGGATTGTCCTTACATGGCCCCAGAGCCCATCCGCGGTCTTGAGTGCGAGCCCGCAATGATTTCCATTACGGCAAACGCGCTGGTCAACGACCGCGTCGATCGTACCGGCGAGAATGCGGAGGCAATCGCTCAAGCCGCTTGGGAAAACGCTCGCAAACTTTTTCAAAAATAGTTCTTGCGTTCGCAGCGGCGCTCCGTTATTCTAATTCCTGCACGCGGGCGTGGCGGAATTGGCAGACGCGTACGGTTCAGGTCCGTATGGGGGCAACCCCATGAAGGTTCAAGTCCTTTCGCCCGCACCATTAAATGAAAGAGCTCCCAGTAATGGGGGCTTTTTTGTTTTGGGCCCATCGCAGGGACTTGAACCTGTGAAGGAGCGAGCGTCAAGAAAGCGCGGAGCGTTTTTAGCGAGCTGGCGAGGACGCCGGCAGGCGGCCGAAGCCGGTGCGGATCCGCGAAGCGGATACGCGGACGTCCTTTCGCCCGCACCATTGAATGAAAGAGCTCCCAGCAATGGGAGCTTTTTTGTTATGGGCGGTCGCCTTGGACGGGTATCCTAGTGCCAATGTATGCCCAATAGAGGAGAAGCCATGCTGTTTTCCGGTATCATCGCCGCCCTTACCAGTCTTTTGATCCCCATCATCATCCTGTTGCTGCTGCTTCCCAACGCCTGCTATGTCGTCGAGCAGCAACATGCCGTGATTATCGAGCGCTTGGGCAAGTTCAACCGCATCGTCAACGCGGGTTTCCACCTGAAGGTGCCCGTAATCGACCGCAAGGCCGCCACGGTGAGCCTGCGCACCATGAAAAACGGTTTTGGCATCGACGTTAAGACCCAGGACAACGTGACCATCGGCCTCGAGGTCTCCGCTCAGTATCACGTGAGCTACGACATGGGTGCCGGCCCGGCGGATTCGGGCATCTACAAGAGCTACTACATGCTGCAGGAGCCCGTCGACCAGATGCGCGACTTCATCACCGATGCCCTGCGCTCCTCGATTCCCGTTTACACGCTCGACGAGGTCTTTGCCAAGAAGGACGACATTGCCAAGGACGTCAACGCCACCGTTTCCGAGCAGATGGCCGCCTACGGTTTCACCCTCGTGTCGACGCTCATCACCAAAATCGCGCTGCCGACCGAGGTCGAGAACTCTATGAACGATATCAATGCCGCTCAGCGCAAGCGTGCCGCCGCTCAGGAACTCGCCGAAGCCGATCGTATCAAGCGCGTCACCGAGGCGACCGCCGAGGCCGAGGCCATGGAAAAAGCCGGTGAGGGTATTGCCAACCAGCGCAAGGCCATCGCGCTGGGCATCAAGGACTCGCTCGAGATTATCCAGGAGACGGGCGTCGGCAACGACGAGGCCAACCAGCTGTTCATGTTTACGCAGTGGGCCGAGATGATGACGGAGTTCGCCCGTACGAGCAAAAGCTCGACGGTTGTGCTGCCGAGCGACTTTTCTCAGTCGGCCTCGATGTTCGAGCAGATGCTTGCGGCCGGCAAGGTCCAGAACGAGTCGAAGGAGTAGACGCGCGTGAAATATACCGTTGTTTGCGTCGGCAAGCTCAAGGAGCGCTTTTGGAAGGACGCGTGCGCCGAGTACACCAAGCGCTTGGGCGCCTATGCCAAGGTGGATATGCGTGAGGTGGCCGATATCGATCCGGCTAAGGCGGGCGGCGTGGATGCCGCGCGCGACAAAGAAGGCGTGGCGATTCTTGCTGCCTTGCCGCCGAGGGCACACGTGATTCTGCTTGCCATCGAGGGCAAGGAGCGTTCGAGTGAGGAGTTCTCGGCGCGCCTCGACGATCTTATGCTGCGTGGAAATAGTGATATCGCCTTTGTAATCGGTGGCTCGGACGGCGTGAGCGATGCCGTTCGCGCCCGCGCCGACGAAATGCTCAGCTTTGGACGCATTACCTTGCCGCACAACCTGGCGCGCGTGGTGCTGCTGGAGCAGATTTACCGCGCCTGCAAGATCAGCCGTGGCGAGCCGTATCACAAATAGGTCGGCAATACGAAACAATGGCATGGGACAATAGCTTCCGTTTTGAGGAACGTGTCTGAGAGGACTATGTGATATGAAGATCGGATTTGTCGGTTTTGGCAATATGGCAAGCGCTATGGCGGATGGCTGGATTGCCACCGGTGTGTCTGCAGGCGACATGTGCGCCTGCGCGGGCCGATACGACGCCCTCGTTGAGCGTTGCGAGGCGCGCGGCATGTCCGCCTGCCATGATGCGGCAGAGGTTGTCGCCGCATCCGATATCGTGGTCGCTGCGGTCAAGCCGTACATGATCGAGAAGGTCTTCGCGCCGCTGAAGGACGCGCTTGCCGACAAGGTCGTCCTTTCGGTCGCCTGGACCTGGGATAGCGCCAAGTGGGAGCAGGTTCTGCCGGGCGTCGCTCACATCTCGACGGTGCCCAACACGCCGGTATCGGTGGGCGAGGGCGTCGTTGCTTGCGAGAAGGCCTCTACGCTTAGTGATGAACAGCGTGACACGGTGCTCGGCCTGCTCGGAAAGCTCGGCGCGGTTGTCGAGCTCGACACGAGCCTGCTGTTTGTGGGCGGCACCGTGGGCGGTTGCGCGCCGGCATTTGTCGCCATGGCAATCGAGGCTCTGGGCGATGCAGCCGTCAAGCACGGTATTCCGCGTGCCGATGCCTATCGCATCGTGAGCCAGATGGTGCTGGGCACGGCAAAGCTGCAGCTGGCAACCGGCCAGCATCCCGCCGCGATGAAGGATGCCGTGTGCTCTCCTGGTGGCGCCACCATCAAGGGCGTCGTCGCGCTCGAGAACGCCGGCATGCGCAGCGCCCTGGTCAAGGCCATCGACGCCACCCTCCAGTAAAACCGACCAAAAAGGGACAGGTTTATTTTGGCAGGTTTTTCCTGCGGTTTTGTCGTTCTAGCAAAAAGCGCCCCGCAGCCGGCTCAAATCCGGCTACGGGGCGCTGGCGTTTGTCCAGATAAAACTGACCAAAATAAACCTGTCCCTTTTTGGCAGGTTAGTCCCAGAAGCTGTCTTCTTCGTCCTCGGACTTGGGGCCGCGGTCGACATACATCTTATGGGTGCGCTTCTCCATCACAAAGGCAAGAATCGCAAACAGCAGGATACCGCCGGCGAAAAGGATGGCAAAACCGGTGCGGGTGCCAAACAAAAAGGAAAAAACTGCGTCCATTGGGTGCCTTCTTGCGTAGTTGAGTTGGGTCGTAAACGCTCATAAGTATATACTTGCCCATACATGTACAAGGTTGCAACCTAAATGGAATGTATATCGCCGGAGGATCTAATGCTTGATATCAAGTTTGTTCGCGAGAACCCCGATGCCATCGATACCGCCATGGCAAATCGCCAGACGTCTTGGGATCGCGAGAAGTTCTTTGAACTCGACGACGAGCGCCGTGCCGTCATCACCGAGGTCGAGGAGCTCCAGGCCACGCGTAACGCCGAGTCCAAGAAGATCGGTGCCCTGATGAAGGAGGGCAAGAAGGACGAGGCCGAGGCCGCCAAGGAGGCCGTGTGCGCCGTCAACGAGAAGATCGACGGTCTGGCCGAGCGCCGCACCGCCCTCGAGCAGGAGCAGTACGACTTTATGGCTCACCTGCCCAACATCCCGTGCGAGGCCACCCCGTTTGGCAAGGACGAGGACGAGAACATCGAGCGTCGCCGCTGGGGCACCCCGCGCGAGTTCGACTTCGACTTTAAGCCGCACTGGGATCTGGGCACCGACCTCGACATCCTCGACTTCGAGCGCGGCAACAAGCTCTCCGGCAGCCGCTTCACCGTTCTCGGTGGCGCCGGCGCCCGCCTGGAGCGCGCTCTCATCAACTTCTTCTTGGACACGCACACCAGCCGTGGCTTTAAGGAGTGGTGGCCGCCCATCGTCGTCAAGCGTCAAACCATGTTCGGCACGGGTCAGCTCCCCAAGTTCGAGGACGATGCCTATCACGTCTCGGGCGACAACTTCCTGATCCCCACCGCCGAGGTCGTGCTGACCAACCTGCACGCCGGTGAGGTTCTGGACGCCGACACCCTGCCGCGCCGCTACACCGCCTTCACCCCCTGCTTCCGCGAGGAGGCCGGCTCTGCTGGTCGCGACACCCGCGGCATCATCCGTCAGCACGAGTTCGACAAGGTCGAGATGGTCAAGTTCGCCAAGCCGGAGGAGTCCGACGATGAGCTCGAGAGCATGACCGCCGAGGCCGAGTACCTGCTGCAGCAGCTGGGCCTTCCGTATCGCGTCATTAGCCTGTGCACCGGCGACCTGGGCTTCTCTGCCCGTCAGACCTATGACGTCGAGGTTTGGCTGCCGAGCTACAACGCCTACAAGGAGATCAGCTCCTGCTCCAATTGCGGCGACTTCCAGGCCCGTCGTGCCAACATCAAGTATCGCGACCCCGAGAACTTCAAGGGTTCGCGCTACCTGCACACCCTTAACGGTTCCGGCCTGCCGGCTGGTCGTACCATGGCTGCCATTCTGGAGAACTACCAGAACGCCGACGGCACCATCACGATCCCCGAGGTTCTGCGTCCCTACATGGGCGGCCTCGAAAAGATCGAGCCGGTTGCGTAGGTTGGCTGCATAGGCGATTTGCGAGGGCGCTCCTTTCTGGGGCGCCCTTTTTGTGCGCGGCTATACCATGCCATGCGGACAGCTCGATAGAAAACACACGAACAAACGTTCTGTATACATGCATCTACCTGCTATGATTTTGCTAACTAAGAGCAAGAGAAAGGGGATGTGATGGAGCTGTTCGACGAGCGGGTTGTTTTGTTCCAGAGCGATGAGGGCGGGGAGCACCTGCTGGTAACGTGCGAGCCGTCGGGTATGGGTGGCTTGGTAGTTCGGCAGACGAGTGAGGGACCATTGACGCAATGGTGCTATGAGGAGTCGCCGCATGTGGTCGAGACCTTTGTGGCGCATGAGGCGCTTGTTGTCCTTGAGCACTTCTATGGCGTTGGAACTTCTAATCAGGTGGCGCGCATGCTGAGTATCTCGTTTGCCGACTACGACTGTGCCCAACGGGTGCGGTCGCTTCTGGGGGAGCTTGGCGCCGGGTTCGATGTGATCGAAAAGCCAATCGATCGCACGAGAAGCGCTGATGCTTGCAGTGCAGCGTGACAAATTGCGGTCCGCGCGAAAAAAAGTTTGAGATTTTGCTTGACTCTAACGAACTAAAGTGGTTTTATATGTCTTGCGCTGCGGCGTTACCTCAGCTGGATAGAGGGTCTGACTACGAATCAGAACGTCATAGGTTCGAATCCTATACGCCGCACCAATTGAAATTGAAAGCCTCCGGCAACGGGGGCTTTTCTTTTAGGCAGACGCCGCATGGATTCGAACCTCGGTCGAGGCGCGAGCGTGAAGCGGACGCGGAGCGTCCGTAGCGAGCGGGCGAGTCCGCCGGCAGGCGGGCGAAGCCGGTGCGGATCCGCGCAAGCGGATGCGCGGAATCCTATACGCCGCACCAATTGAAATTGAAAGCCTCCGGCAACGGGGGCTTTTCTTTTAGGCAGACGCCGCATGG
>CAKUGH010000021.1 GCA_934654605.1 uncultured Collinsella sp.
TGGTTCGTGTCGACATAGAGACCATCGTCATGGCCGCCGGTCCCGTGCCATCGCTTATCGTGCTTCGCGAGCGCTGCGGCAAGTCGGATTCGACGGCACCCCTGCGTTCGCTTTCCATTCAGACCGGCTCGTTTGAGGCCGCGGCCATTAGCCGTGGCATCGATAGCGGTCGCGCCGAGCGCCCGATAACGCATGACCTGCTGCTTGATACCGTCGATGCCCTGGGCGCCAAGCTCGAGCGCATCGAGATCGTCCGCGCCGAGCCGCCGGTGTTCTATGCGACGATTGTCGTGCTGGTCGATGGTGACGAGCGCAAGGTTGACGCCCGCCCCAGTGACGCCATTGCCCTTGCCGTGCGCAGCAATGCCCCCATGTTTGTGGAGGACGACATCATGAATCGCCTGGGTACCGTTTCTGCCCATGCCGAGGAAGTTGACGACGAGCGGGAGTTCGAGAAGTTCGACGAGTTCGTCCATACGCTCTCCCCCGATGATTTCTAAATGTCTGGCACGCGAGCTGAGAGGTCGCTGATGGGTACCCGCGTATCGGCTGAAGCGGCCGCCATCGCGCGTGAAGCCCAGATGCGCTCGGAGGCATCCGAGGCGGCTCGCATCGCCTATGTGACGCAGGCCCGCACGCTTCGCGAGCGCCGCGGCTCCTATATCAAGATGGTTATCATCTCCGCTCTTGTCGCGGCAATCTGCTCGCGCCTTCGTGGTACAGTTGGTGCGCTTGGGTTTTCGATTTCAACAGGCTTGGTAATCTGGGGTGTGGTCGATGCAGTAATGCTGACCAACCAGATCAAGGTGCTCGACAAGCGCGCGGCAGACATGATGCGCGCCCGCGACGCTGCCGCCAAGATCGCTGCCGAGGCACAAGAACTGTAACGACGCCGGACTCGATGGGAAGGTCTAAAGATGGCACAGGATATGCAGGACGCCGGTAACGTCTCCGCCGAGCTCGACGCCATGGTGTGTGACCTGATTGGCGCGTTCTTGGACGACCTTGCCGCCGGCGAGAATCCGGGTGTGGTCGTGGCGATCGAGGACGCCGCTTCCAACCGCTATCTGGCGGCACTCGACGAGGACGGCGAAGAGGCGTGCCTGGAGGCTGCCACCAACTTTATCTCCGAGCACAAGATGGGCCTTAAAGACGAGGGCCTGGGCCGTATCGCTCGCTATGCCATCGGCTATACCGGCTGCGTCGAGATCGACGGCGGTTATCACGACGCTCTGCTCGTGAGCTTCTTTGAAACTACGCTCGAGAGCGGTTTTTCGGCATATGTGCTGTATGAGGGCATGGGTGCCGGCGATGGTTTTATGTGGAGCGACCCTGAACCTGCAGGTGAGGAAACCCCTCTTATCTAAAATCGCTAAAATAAACGAGTTTTCGGTAAAAGGCTCAATATTTCCGCCGAGCGTTGCATTGCTGGGCGGGCCGCATACGCGTGCCGTTTGTATATGGATAGAAGATAGGGGAACTACATGCGCGTAGACAATCTGAGGAACATCGCCATCATCGCCCACGTCGACCACGGCAAGACGACGATGGTCGACAAGCTCCTGCGTGCCACGGACGCCTTCCGTGCCAACCAGCAGGTCGAGGACCGCGTCCTGGACTCTAACGACCAGGAGCGCGAGCGCGGCATCACGATTCTCGCCAAGAACATCTCTATCGAGTACAAGGACGTCAAGATCAACGTCATCGACACCCCGGGCCACGCCGACTTTGGCGGCGAGGTCGAGCGCGTGCTGCGTATGGCCGACGGCGCCCTGCTGCTGGTCGACGCCTTTGAGGGCCCCATGCCCCAGACCCGCTTCGTGCTGCGTCACGCTATCGACACCGGCCTCAAGATCATGATCGTCATCAACAAGATCGACCGTCCGGGCGCCAACCCCGAGAAGGCCTACAACGACTGCCTCGACCTCATGGCCGACCTAGGCGCTACCGACGACCAGCTCGAGTTCGCTATGGAGCACGTTGTCTACGCCAGCGCCATGAACGGTTTTGCCCGCCTCGATCCCGAGGACGGCAACATGGACATGTACCCGCTGCTCGACATGATCATCGACGACATGCCCGCGCCCGAGGTTGACGAGAACGCCCCGCTGGCCATGCAGTGCGTGACCATCGACCACTCCAACTTTGTCGGCCGCATCGGCATCGGACGTGTGTACTCCGGCACCATCCACCAGGGCGACCAGATCCTGGTTGTGAAGAACGACGGTTCCAGCGCCACCGCTACCGTCAAGCAGCTCTTTACCTTCGACTACCTGGGTCGCACCGAGTGCCAGGAAGTCGGCGCCGGCGACATCGCCGCCGTCGTGGGTATCGACCGCACCGATATCGGCGATGTCTACACCGACCCCGAGAACCCCGTCGAGCTCGAGCCCATCGAGATCGACCCGCCGACCCTGTCTATCGTCTTTGAGGCTTCGACCTCCCCGCTTGTCGGCCGCGACGGCGACATCGTGGGCGCCCGCCAGCTCAAGGAGCGCCTGTTCAACGAGGCCGAGAACAACGTGACCATGAAGATCGAGGAGCTCGAGGACAAGAGCGGCGTCGAGGTCTCGGGCCGCGGCATTCTGCACCTGTCCGTCCTGATGGAGTCCATGCGTCGCGAGGGCTTTGAGTTCCAGGTCGGCCGTCCCCGCGTTCTGTTTAAGAAGGACGAGAACGGTAACAAGATGGAGCCCGTCGAGCAGGCCGTCGTCGAGTGCCCGGACGAGTACTCGGGCAAGGTCGTCGAGGTCTTCGGTACCTCCGGCGGCATCATGACGAGCATGGACACCTCGGGTATCGTGACCCACCTTGAGTTCAAGATTCCGACCCGTGGCATCATGGGTCTTAAGAACCGTATCATGAACGTCACCCACGGCGAGGGCGTGTTCTACCACACCTTCCTGGAGTACGGTCCCTACGCCGGCGAGATCGGCAACCGTCAGAACGGCGCCATGATCTCCATGACCACCGAGAAGGCCGTTGCCTACGCTCTGGGTACGCTGCAGGAACGCGGCCAGCTGTTTGTTGAGCCGGGCACCGAGTGCTACGAGGGCATGATCGTGGGCGAGCGCAGCAAGGCTGGCGATATGGTCGTCAACATCGCCCGTACCAAGAACCTGGGCAACCAGCGTTCCTCGACCTCCGACATTTCCGTCCAGCTGGTGCCGCCCCGCACCTTCTCGCTGGAGGAGGCGCTGGAGTACATCGCCGACGACGAGCTGGTGGAGATCACTCCCAAGAACATTCGCCTGCGCAAGCGCCTGCTCAACGCCACCGACCGCAAGAAGGCTGCCGTCCGCGCCGGTCAGGTCAACAAATAAGCGCTGGGGCTTATAACCGCCAACAAGAAAGGGCGTCGACCGCAATGGTCGGCGCCCTTTTTGGTGCCATGGGGTCAGGTGGCTTTGCACCACCACAAAGGTGCCTGGCCCTTTTGTGGTGGTTGCTTTTGCGGTGGTTGGCGGCTAGGCGGTGGGGAGTCCTGGCGTGTCGGAGGCTTGTTGGGGCTTGAGATGGGCGTTTCGCCAGATGATCTGGATAACGTAGCCGAGCATAAAGACAAAGGCCACGCCGCCGATGAAGTCGCCGATGAGGGGAAGTCCTGTGAGGGCGCCTGCGGCCACACCGCCGACGGCTGCCATGGCGTAGCGGTTCTGATTATGTCCGACCATGCGGGCGATTGCGCACCCCGCAAAAGCGGTGGAGACCAGTGCGATGCCAATCACAGCGCACAGAAGGGCTCCGGCGAGCGATAGCCCAGCGATCGAGATGATCAGCAACAGGACGGCGGGGACGATAGCAACCGTGCCGACAAGACCACTCACCCACAGGGGCGTGGGACGTTGATGGAGCATGCCGGCAGCGCTGGCGGTCGCACGCGGAAAGACGAACTCGAGAAGAATTGCGATAAAGCAGGTCGAGAGAGCCGAAGCCGCGATACCGCCGATGATGTCGTTAACGGTCGTGGCCGCGCTTTCGTTCTCGGTGCGGTCAATCTTGAGCGCGCCGACCTTGGCCCCTGCTGCGCGCTCGGGATCCTCGGAAACGTGTGCGTTCACGGTGCCGGAGATGCGGGCGTTTTTACCCAGGATGAGCTTGTCGGCCCAAACCTCGACATCGCCATCGACGGTGCCATCGATGGTCACCGTGTCGCCCGCGAGTGCCGCCGACTTGACGGAGCCGCGCAGGGCGACCGTCTCGCCTACCGCGTAGAAGCAGCTGGCGGTGCTATCGGTGTTGAGGACGACGTGCTGGCCGGCAACCGTAACGCTGCCGTCAACCGTGGTCTTGGCGATATCGATGGTGCGCGCTGCCAGGCGAATGGCGCCGCCCACGGTGCAATCGCGAATCGAAAGCGAATCGCCCGCGGCGATGATATCGCGGTCGATGGAGGCGTCGTCCAGGTTAAAGTTCTGGCCGGCCCAGTACAGGTCGCCCTCGACGCCGGACGGATTGGAGTCGTTATCGGTTGCAAGAACGTTGCCGGCGGTGTCCGTGCCAGCAAACGATACCGTGGGAAGAACGGTGAGCGCCAGCGCGATGAGCGCGAGAAGCATGATGAAACGGCCGTGCGTTTTGCGACGCTGGCTCGGTGAGAATTGGCTGCAAGGCATAGATGGTCCTTCGTTAGGTGCTCAACAGGTACCTAACAGGGTACCCAACGCGCGGGCCCTCTAAAAGAACCTCCCGGTTGCATTTCGAGGTGCAAGGTTGCGCCGGTTACTTTTTTCGGCGCAAAAAGCGAGCGATATCTTCCTCGGTGGGGCTTTTGATGTCAAAGCGTAGCGACAGCCAGCGTAGCCCCATGGTCACTGCGACGCACACGATGAGGGCGGTGATGTTGCTGACGAGCCCGCTCATAACGAGACACACATAGCTTGCCGATCCGGCGATTGCTGCAATGGCGTAAAAGTTGGTGCGCTGGAAGATGCCCGGCACCACACCCATAAAGCTGTCGCGCAGCATGCCGCCGCCCACCGCGGTGAAAAAGCCCATCATGATGCAAACCGCCGGCGCGAAGCCATAAACCAGGGCCTTATCGGCGCCGGTAGCGGCGTAGATGCCGACCGAGATGATGTCGAGCAATGGGATGAGTTTCTCGGGTTTATCGACGATTGCCGGGAAGATATAGATGATGGCGGCCGTCGCGATAGAGAGCGGCAGCGCCATGGGCTGGTTGAGAATGTAGACGTTGCCGACTTGGAGCGTCATATCGCGCAAAAGACCGCCGCCCAGGCCACAGACCACGGCAAGTGCGACTGCACCCACCAGGTCGAGTTTGTGCTCGCGCGCGACCAGCACGCCCGAGATCGAAGCCGCGACAACGGCGAACATCTCGAGCCAAAATGGGATAGCGACCATGGCATCCGAAGCGTGTGCAGTAACGGTCATAGCGGCGACGACGGGCAAGATGGGTCCTTTTGGTTGTGGGTTTAGACAATGCCCGTACATAGTACATGGTTGTCGGGCATCGCGACCCCATTCCTCGGCAAACGGTCGGCAGCGGGTGCGGGCGTGGCATTGCTGGAATGCCAGGGGTCCAAAACATGTACGCCACCCTCCAAAAATGACATTTTTTGACATCTTTGGAGGCTGACGTACATGTTTGGATTGAGCCCACGGCATGAGTGAGTTGATTTACTCACATCCGGTATATTTCCCCACTTCAACGGACATAAGAGTTGGATACCGGCTCAGAGCGAGAGGCCCTCAATGGATACCCCTGTTCTCATTTCGCATAAAACCGCATGGCTTGTCCATCATGCACCCCAGAATTTGGTTCAGTCTCTTGCGCGGCACGACTACCAGATAGGCGCACGAGGCATCTCCACCCAGCAACGCGTTGCGCGCATACGACAGGGCCTTACCGACTGCGGCATTCCGTCCGATATGCTCAAGACTATCGATATCTCGGTTGTATTCGAATTCGAGCGAATTCGCACCAAAGGCGTCATTTGCCACATTCTTGGACAAAATCTTCCCTACGAGCATATTGACGAGTTGACGCCCGGAATCTTCATCACCGACGAAGCCTTCACCTTCGTGCTCGCTGCCGAGTGGATGGATAGGGTCGAATATCTCGAATATGGCTATGAAGTTTGCGGCGATTATCGCATGAGGCTCAATCCCGCCGACCCTTATACCGAGCAACCAGCCACTACCTCCAAGGATGAAATAACCGAACTGCTCGATCGGCACCCCGGCAAACCCGGTGCCACACGTGCACGGCTCGCGCTCAGGCACATTTACGATCACTCGGCCTCGCCTATGGAGACCGCTTCGGCAATCGCCCTCTCGCTCCCAACAAGCGAAGGCGGTGTTGGCATCCGAGGTATCGAACTCAACAAACCGCTCGAGATTCCTCAACGTCTCTGGCATTGCGCCAAAGCTCGAACGCTCAAAATCGATGCGCTTGTTACCTACAAGCGCAGGGAGCTCGGTATCGAATATAAGGGCGGCTTTCACGACGAGGTCAAGCGCAAGGGGGCGGATGCGGAACGAGAGGCAGTTCTCTCCCAAATGGGATATCGAATCGTTACGCTCACTTCGGCTCAGTTCAGCAGTCAGCTCGCCTTTCACCGCGCCATGAACAACATTCGCGAAGCGCTCGGCATGCCTCGCTGTACCGACACCGGGTACCAGAGAAAACAAAACGAACTACGCAAGGCGCTTATCCGCAACTGGAAAGGCGTGCGAGACGAGGAGACACCTTCCGAATAGCGCCACTCCCATGAGCTCAATCCAAACGTGTGCGTCAGCCTTCAAAGATGTCGGAAAATGTCGGTTTTGGAGGGTGACGTACACGTTTTGAGGGAGGGGCGGGTTCGAATCCCTCCTCCTGCGCGTTATTGGGCTGTGCTCAAAAAAGAAAAAAGCCCCATTGCTGGGGCTTGTACCATCTAATGGCGGAGGAGGAGGGATTCGAACCCTCGTGACCTTATACAGGCCAAACGGTTTTCGAGACCGCCGCATTCAACCACTCTGCCACCCCTCCGCGTGGGGTAAAAACAAAGCAGGCCCGAGGCCTGCTTTGGAATTAACTGGCGGAGAGTCAGGGATTTGAACCCTGGAGACGCTTTTGACGCCTACACGATTTCCAATCGTGCTCCTTCGGCCACTCGGACAACTCTCCGTTAAATGCGAAAGTCAGTATACACGAGGAATCGCAAAGTGCAAACAGAAAAGTTGGCATTTTTTAAAACGCTTGGCTTTGTGACGGGATCTAGGAGGCCAAAAACGGGCTCTGACCAGCATGGCTGCATGCAACAAATTGTTCAAAATAGGTATTTATAGACGACGTGGCAGTAATTTTAAAAATCTTTGAACGGGGTTGTGAACCACTGGTATGCATTTCGCGACCACAGCCTTGCAATTGCTGACCTGCGATTTGATTTGGTTTGTCCCTGCAGCGCCGTATCTTGTCCACGGATCCGTCAAGCATTTGGTCAGCATTTGGTTGGAAGACGCATGAAGCGCCGTGTGAGTATGGACATATGTGGAGGTCATGAGGTTGTAGCTGCATATTCTTGCAGCCTGGGAGGTTGAAAGATATTATTACCAAGTCTTTTCCTGCTTCAGGCGCACCTTCACGACCTGAAGCCACATTTGCCCAGAGGAGGTGACAATATGAAGGCTTATGAACTGCTGTTCTTTGTTGACCCGTCGCTCGACCCCGAGACTCGTCTCGCTGTTATGAAGCGTATCGATACCACGATCGCTGAGGGCGCTGGCAAGGTCGACTCCGTTGACGAGTGGGGCAAGCGCAAGCTCGCCTACGAGATCAACGACCTCACCGATGGTGACTACACCCTCATCAACTTCCACGCAGATCCTACCCAGATCGCCGAGCTTGATCGCGTCCTGCGCATCACCGACGCTGTGGTCCGCCACATGATCGTCCGTCGCGACGACCAGGAGTAAGACTGTCGTTTTGGACTGGGCTTGTGCCCCAAGAGGAAGTAGTGAGTTATGAGCATCAATCGAGTGAACATCACCGGTAACCTCACGCGTGATCCCGAGCTGCGCGCCACCGCCGGCGGAACCCAGGTTCTGTCCTTTGGCGTCGCCGTGAACGATCGTCGCCGCAACCCGCAGACTGGCGAGTGGGAGGACTATCCCAACTTTGTCGACTGCACCATGTTCGGCACCCGCGCCGAGGCCGTGAGCCGTTTCCTGGCAAAGGGAAACAAGGTCGCGATCGAGGGCAAGCTGCGCTACAGCTCTTGGGAGCGCGACGGCCAGCGCCGGAGCAAGCTTGAGGTCATCGTCGATGAGATCGAGTTTATGAGCTCCCGTGGTGGCCAGGGTGGCTACGACCAGGGCGGTTACGCCCCCGCAGCCCCTGCAGCGCCCGCACCGCGTCCTGCCGCACCGGTGGCTACGCCGCCCGCGGTCGACGTCTACGATGAGGACATCCCGTTCTAAGGGTTGTTCACCTATTTTTGAGTGAGAGGCGACTTTGGTTCGCCGAAGTTGCCAAATGAAAGGTATTTTGACATGGCTAATGATTATTCTGCACGTCAGCCGCGTCGTAAGTACTGCCAGTTCTGCAAGGAGAACACTGAGTTCATCGACTATAAGGACACTCAGCTTCTCCGTAAGTACATGACCGACCGTGGCAAGATCAAGCCCCGTCGCGTCACTGGCGCTTGCACGCAGCATCAGCATGACATCGCCAACGCCATCAAGCGCGCCCGCGAGATGGCTCTCCTGCCGTACACCGTCCCCGTGGTTTCCTCTCGTGGCAACCGCGACCGCGGCTAAGAAGGGAGACGCATCATGAAGGTTATTCTTCTCGATGAGATCAAGGGCAAGGGCGGCGAGGGTGACGTCGTAGAGGTCGCTCAGGGTTACGCTGAGAACTTCCTGTTCCCCAAGAAGCTCGCTGTTGCCGCCACCAAGGGCAACCTCAAGCAGCTTGACGAGCGTCGCAACAACATCGCCAAGCGCGAGGCCGTCCGTCTGGCTACCGCCAACGAGACCAAGGCTGCCTTCGAGGGCAAGACGGTCACCGTTGACGTCAAGGTCGGCGACGAGGGCATCCTGTTTGGCTCCGTTACCGCCGCTATGATCGCTGACGCCATCAAGGCTCAGCTCGGTATGGACATCGACCGCAAGCGCGTCGAGCTCGGTAAGCCCATCAAGGTTGCCGGTGCCCACACCGTTGCCATCTCGCTGTACCGCGAGATCAAGGCCGAGGTTGTCGTTCTCGTCGGCGTTACCGCCGAGGAGCTCGCTGCCGAGGCTGAGGTCGAGGAGGCCGCTGAGGTCGCCGAGGCCGAGACCGCCGAGGTCGAGACTGAGGCTGCTGCCGAGTAGCATTTGCTGCGACGCAACAATCTTGTTCTAAGAAGGGCGCTCTGGGAGACCAGGGCGCCCTTTTGCTTTTTAGCGCTCTGCAAGTGCCATAGAAGACGATGCGGTGAGGTCTATTTGTGGGACCGTTCATCCGTTTCGTTCGGTGATGATTGCCAGGGCGCGGTCCGTTTTTGGACTGTGGCTGATACTATGGATGCTCGCAAGCGATATGAATGAGGATGCTCATGGCATATGACGATAGGGAGACCGGGCTGACGGTTGAGGACCGTGGCTCCAAATTGGGTCTTCCCCAAAACCAAGATGCAGAGGCCAACGTACTGGCCGCTATGCTGCTATCGCCCGAGGTGGTCGAAGAGGCCCAGGTCGAGCTGCAGCCCGATGACTTCTACCGGCCCATTCATAAGACCATCTATACCGCGATGGTCGATATGTACAACAGCCGCATTCCCATCGACTCCATCTCGCTGATCGATTACCTGCGCAGCATCAACAAGCTCGATGCCGTGGGCGGCGAGGCGTACATTTTGGAGCTGATGGGCCAGACCCTGTCGCTCGTGAACTGGCAACACCACGCCGCCATCGTTCGCCGCGACTCGATGCTGCGCGAGCTGATCGGCGCCACCAACGAAATCAACGCGCTGGCCTATAACGCCCCCACCGACACCAAGGAAGTCGTGGAGCTGGCCGAGAGCAAGCTGCTCAAGGTCACGGCGCGCGAGGTCAAGTCGAGCTATAAGACGCTGACCGAGTTTATGGTCGAGGCGTATAACGAGGCCGAGGAAGTGTGCCAGGCGGGCGGCCAGGCCGCGGGCGTGCCCACGGGCTTCCCGTCGCTCGACCGCATGCTCATGGGTTTCCGCGAGGGCCAGCTCATCATCATCGGCGCCCGCCCTGCCGTGGGTAAGACCTCGTTCGCTCTCAACTTGGCGCTCAACGCTGCCGCTGCGGGCTATACCGTCGGCTTCTTCTCGCTGGAGATGTCGGGCAAAGAAATTGCCCAGCGCCTGATTTGCGCCTATGCCATGATCTCGATCAGTGACTTCCGCATGGGTCGCATTAGTCCCGAGCAGTGGGCCAACATCAACGAGGCCACGCAGACCTTGTCCAAGCTCGATATTCTGATCGACGACACGCCCGGCACCACGGTGACCGAGATCCGCGCCAAGAGCCGCCGCATGCTCCATAACAAGGAGAAAGCCATCATCATTCTTGACTACCTGCAGCTGGTGAGTCCGCCGCCAGGACGCCGTTCCGAGAGCCGTACCGTCGAGGTTTCGGAGATGTCGCGTGGACTGAAGATCATGGCCAAGGAGCTCAAGATCCCGCTCATAGCGCTGTCGCAGCTGTCGCGTCAGGTCGAATCCCGTACTGGCAAGCGCCCGCAGCTTTCCGACCTGCGCGAATCGGGCTCTATCGAGCAGGACGCCGATATCGTTATGTTCTTGGACCGCTCCGCCGACGAGGCCGAGGCCTCGCGCGACGATCGACCCGACGAGGGCGTCACGCGTATCGTCGTGGCCAAGAACCGTTCGGGCCCGATCGGTGACGTCGACCTGATGTTCCTGCCGGCATCCACCAAGTTCTATGAGCTTGATGGGGCGCATACCGAGGAGTAGGACAGGCGCCCGTTGCACGGGTATACTGGGAATGTTTTGTGCTTCTGCGCGCTTGTGACGCGTAGACAGTCCATGAATGTAAGGAGTAAACATGCCGTCAACCGTTTTGGTCGGTGCCCAGTGGGGCGATGAGGGCAAGGGTAAGATTTGCGACCTGGTCGCCGGCGACTTCGATGCCGTCGTGCGCTACTCGGGCGGCAACAACGCCGGCCACACCATCGTCGTCAACGGCAAGAAGTACGGCCTGCACCAGGTGCCTTCCGGCATCATGTATTCCGACCACGTGTCGGTGATCGGTAACGGCTGCGTCGTCAACCCCAAGGTCGTCCTTGAGGAGATCGACATGTTCGAGGCCGACGGCATCACCACCAAGAACCTCAAGATCAGTGGCAACGCGCATGTCATCATGCCGTACCACATCGATCTGGATGGTGCTTTTGAGCAGAAGCTCGGTAAGAAGAACATCGGCACCACCAAGCGCGGCATCGGCCCGTGCTACCAGGACAAGATGGCCCGCATTGGCCTGCGCATGCAGGACATGCTGGACGAGGCGCTGTTCCGCGACAAGCTGGAGACCGCTCTTGCCCGCGTGAATCCCGAGCTCGAGCTCATCTATCACCTGCCCACCTACACCGTGGACCAGATCTGCGATGAGTACCTGCCCATGGCCGAGCGCCTGCGCCCCTACATCACCGAGACGAGCCTGCTGCTCAACAACATGATCGACGAGGGCAAGGACCTGCTGTTTGAGGGCGCCCAGGCGACGCTGCTCGACATCGACCACGGTACCTATCCGTACGTGACGTCCTCCAACTGCACCGCCGGCGGCGCCATCACCGGCTCCGGTGTGGGTATGAAGAACGTCGACCGCGTGCTGGGCGTCATGAAGGCCTACATCACCCGCGTCGGTTCGGGCCCCATGCCCACCGAGCTTTCCTACGAGTCCGAGGCCGGCCACACGCTGACCGAGGAGGGCTATGAGTACGGCGTGACCACCGGTCGCCGTCGTCGCTGCGGTTGGTTCGACGGCCCCATCGCCAACTACGCCTCGCGTGTCAACGGCCTCACCGATATCGCCCTGACCAAGCTCGACGTGCTTTCGGCCTTCGACACCATCAAGGTGTGCGTGGCCTACGACGTCGACGGCGAGCGCTATACGAGCGTGCCCGAGCATCAGGTGCGCTTTGAGAACGCCAAGCCCATCTACGAGGAGCTCCCTGGCTGGAAGTGCGACATCACCGGTTGCCGCAGCTTTGACGAGCTGCCGCAGGAGGCTCAGGACTACGTGGCATTTATCGAGGATCTGGCACACACCCGCGTGACGTTTATTGGCGTCGGCGCCGGTCGCGAGCAGATCATCAACCGATTCTGGAAGTAATCGGTCTTTACGGTTATTGCGATATACCCCTTTGCAGCCCAAGAGGGCGGCCGAGGGGTATATTTGCTTGTAATGGGCCCGCATGGTTGGCGGGCCGTTCATCCATAGAGGAGGCACCCTTGAAGGCGGACACTCAAACCATCGACATCCTGTTGTTGGGCAGCGGCGGCCGCGAGCATGCTTTGGCAGCAAAGCTCGCAGCATCACCGCGCGCCGGCAAGCTCTACATCGCGCCGGGCAACGGCGGCACCGCGAGTTGTGGCGAGAACGTTGTTCTCGACGATTGCGATCCTGCAGCCGTGGCGGCGTTTGCCCAGAGCCACGGATGCGGACTCGTGGTGATTGGCCCCGAGGCTCCGCTCGTGGCGGGCGTGGCCGACGCCGTGCGCGCGGCGGGTATTCCCTGCTTTGGCCCGGGTGCCGAGGGCGCCCAGATGGAGGGCTCCAAGCTGTTCTCAAAGCAGCTCATGGAGCGTGCGGGCATTCCGACGGCTGCCTATGGCTCGTTTACCGATGAGGCCTCGGCGCTTGCCTATGTGCGCGAGCAGGGCGCCCCGCTGGTCGTGAAGGCCGACGGTCTTGCCGCGGGCAAGGGCGTTATCGTGGCGACCGAGCTTGAGCAGGCCGAGGAGGCCGTGCGCGAGTGCTTTGGCGGCACCTTTGGTGACGCCGGCAACACCGTGGTCATTGAGGAGATGCTGGTTGGCCCCGAGTGTTCGCTGCTGGCCTTTACCGACGGCAAGACCGTGCGCCCCATGGCTACCTCGCAGGACCACAAGCGCGCGCTCGAGGGCGATCTGGGCCCCAACACCGGTGGCATGGGCGTCTACAGCCCGGTGCCCATCGTGACTGACGAGGAGCACGCCACCATGGTGGCGGTTATGGAGCAGACCGTGGCCGAGCTCGCTGCCGAGGGTATCGACTACCGCGGTTGTCTGTACGGCGGCTTTATGCTCACCCCCGCTGGTCCCAAGGTGCTGGAGTTCAACGCCCGCTTTGGCGATCCCGAGACGCAGGTCGTGCTGCCGCGTCTTAAGAACGATCTGGTCGAGGTCATGCTGGCCTGCGCCAACTGCGAGCTCGATCAGATTGAGCTCGACTGGCGTGACGAGTGGGCCGTGGCCGTGGTCCTGACGAGCGCGGGCTACCCCGGCAGCTACGAGAAGGGCAAGGTCATCACCGGTATTGAGGACGCCGAGGCCATGGAGAACGTGACCGTGTACCATGCCGGCACCGCTGTGGTGGACGGTCAGCTTGTGACCAACGGTGGCCGTGTGCTTGCCGTGACTGCCCTGGGTAATACGTTTGAGAGCGCTCGCAACCTTGCCTACGAGGCCTGCGAGAAGATTGATTTTGAGGGCAAGACCCTGCGTCACGACATTGGTCTGCGCGCGCTGCGCGGCCGCGACGCCTGGGATGCCTAAAATCCGAGAGGAATGAGACGGATGGACGAGAAGAACGAAGAGCTCGTGGATGCGCAGATCGTCGAGCAGGACGGTCGCACGTATGGGCATGCCGAGGGCGAGCCCGGTGGCGAGGTCGTCGATGAGCCGATGCTGATGCTGGGCGACGACGACCCGCACGATGCCGAGCTGCACGAGAAGATTCTTTCGGAGGAGTGCGCCTGGAAAGGCAAGATCCTCGACGTCCACCGTCTTGAGGTTGAGCTGCCCAACGGCCATCGCAGCGCCCGCGATATCATTCGCCATCCGGGCGCGGCGGCCGTCGTGGCACTGACCGAGAGCGGCAAGATCGTGCTGGTGCGTCAGTACCGCACCGCCATTGACCGCGTGACGGTCGAGATTCCCGCCGGCAAGCTCGATCCGGGCGAGGATCCGCTCGATTGCGCCAAGCGCGAGCTGCACGAGGAGACGGGCTTTAGGGCAGGACGCATCCGCTTTTTGACGTCGATCGTCACGACCTGCGGCTTCTGCGACGAGATCATTCACATCTACTTGGCTACGAAGCTCGAGTTCGACGCGCCCAACCCCGACGACGATGAGTTCGTCAACGTTGACCTGGTGCCGCTGCACGAGCTGATCGACGCCGTGCTCGACGGCAAGATCGAAGACGCCAAGACCGTCGTGGGCGCCTTGGCGTGCGACAGCATCGCGCATCGCCTGGGTGGGGCTGAGTTGTAACGAGCGGATTGGCCCTGGGACAAAATAATCAGTAGTGTATGTCCCAGGTGTGAGAGTCGTAATGAGTTTGTTGCCGCAGGCGACCCTGGGACAAACACTACTGATTATTTTGTCCCAGGGCCTTGCGTTGTTGTTAATCCCCGAGGACTGCATGTTTAAGCGTTTTCTTTCGTACTACAAGCCCCAGATGGGGCTTTTTGTTGCCGATACTGTTTGCGCTCTGGTGCTTGCTGCTATTGACCTGGCGTTTCCTATCATTCTGCGCAATCTGACCGGTGGGCTCTTCACCCAAGGCCAGGCTGCCATTATGCAGGCGCTCGGCATGATTGCGGTGGGCCTGGTACTGATGTATGCCATCCGTTGCGCCTGCCGCTACTTTGTAAGCTATTGGGGACATGTGATGGGCGCGCGCATGGAGTCCAAGATGCGCGAGGACCTGTTCGATCAGTACGAGCGCTTTAGCTTTGCGTACTTCGATCGCAACAGCTCGGGCGACATGATGAGCCGCGTGGTCAACGACCTGTTCGATATCTGCGAGGCAGCACACCACGTGCCCGAGTGGATTATCATCTGCGGCATCGAGATTATTGGCTCGTTTGTGATTCTGTTTACCATCGCGCCGGTGCTGGCGCTTGCCATGGCTGTGGTGACGGCGGCGTTCGCGGTCATCATGTTTTGGCAGAACATGCGCATGCGCGAGGTCTTTAGCGACAACCGCAAAAAGATCAGCGGCATCAATGCGCAGCTGCAGGACTCGCTGGCGGGCATGCGCGTGGTCAAGAGCTTCGCGAATGAGGAGACCGAGCGCTCCAAGTTCCGCGCCTCCAACAATCGCTATCTTTCGTCCAAGGAGAACATGTATCACGCCATGGGCGTTTACACCGCAACGTATGGCCTGCTCTCGGGCGTGCTGTACGTGATCGTGGTCCTGCTGGGCGGTTGGCTGGTTGCCCAGGGTCAGTTGCAGGCGGTCGACATGGCGACCTTCGCACTCTATATCTCGTTGTTCTGCACCCCGCTCGAGACGCTCGTCAATTCGGCGGAGATGTACCAGAAGGCCATTGCCGGGTTTAAACGCATGGACGAGGTACTTTCGACCGCGCCGGATATTCAGGATAAGCCGGGCGCCGCGGACCTGCAGGTCACGGCCGGTGCCGTGGACTACCGCGACGTGTGCTTTAGCTACGAGGACGTTGAGCTGGGTGGCGGCGACGCCGACGAGCGTCCTGTTATCGACCATATGGACCTGTCCATCAAGCCCGGGCAGACGATTGCACTGGTTGGTCCCTCGGGTGGCGGCAAGTCTACGACGTGTTCGCTGCTGCCACGCTTTTACGACGTAGCTGCCGGATCCATTCGCATCGACGGTCAGGACGTGCGCGATGTGACGCAGCAGAGCCTGCGTCGCGCCATCGGCCTGGTGCAGCAGGACGTTTACCTGTTCGATGGCACGATCGGCGAGAACATCGCCTACGGCAAGCCGGGTGCCACGGCGGAAGAGATCGCCGAGGCTGCCCGCCGTGCCAACATTGACGCCTTCATCGAATCGCTGCCGCAGGGCTACGACACCGTGGTGGGCGAGCGCGGCAGCCGTCTTTCGGGCGGCCAGAAGCAGCGCGTAGCCATTGCGCGCGTGTTCCTCAAGAATCCCAAGATCCTTATCCTGGACGAGGCGACGAGTGCTTTGGATAACGAGAGCGAGGAGGCAGTCCAGGAGTCGCTTGAGCGCCTGGCGCACGGCCGCACCACGATTATCATCGCCCATCGCCTCTCGACCATTAAACATGCCGACGAGATTGCGACCGTCGAGCATGGTCGCGTTGTGGAACGTGGCACGCACGAGCAGCTTCTCGCCCGCGGCGGCACCTATGCCCGTTACTATCGAATGCAGTTCGAAGGTGCGCGTGCGCACGAGCTCGACTAATTGATATGACAGGAAGTTTATGGCTGACAAGAACCCTTTGACTCCGGAAGAGGTGACGGAGTTATTCTCCGAAATCGACGCATCCGGCGTCTTGGATCCTACGCTCGCCAAAAAGCGTACCGAGCGCATGCGCGAGAAGGAGGCCGCGGTCAAGCGCGGTGACAAGGCGGCGCTGGCACAGCTGCGCAGCGAGGACCGCGCGAGTCAGGCCAAGCATATCGACCCGTTGTCCGAGGACGATCCTTCGGGTTCGCAGGTGAGCCATACCATTACGAAGACCGCCATGGCTGTGGTCATTACCATCCTGGTGCTGATTGTTGGCATGCAGATTGGCTACGGCGTGATGCGCCGTTTGAACACCGCAAACCTGTCCGAGAGCGTTTCGGTGGATACCGTTTCCACGGCGCTGAAGGGCGGCCTTGAGTGGGGCAACGGCTTTACGCAGTTCCCGCTCGACTTTACCGTCGACGAGGCCGACGAGCGAACGGGCACGGTAGAGGTGACGGTGCTGGATACGTCGTCTGCCAACGAGCTCGAGCTGTTGTCCAACGGGCAGATCCAAGCCGCGGCGCTCGCGACCAATGCGCTGCTCAACGATAAGATCGACCGCGTGGTGTATAACGTGCACGCCTATATCGATGAGGACAGCAACATTCAGCACGATTCCTTCTTTGGTATGTTCCCCGCGCAGGGCCATCAGAGCGCCATCCTGACGTTCGTGTGGACCAAGAGCTCGTCAAATGTCACGAGTATCGACTGGAAGATGCGTATCGTGAGCATGGACGACACGATTGCCGAGCGCATCCAAAAGCAAGTGAACTCGGTGTCGTCACTGATTGAGGATCCGGCGGTAAGCCAGACCAAGATCACGGAAGAAAAGGCCGAGCGCGACTTGGAGCATCGCCTGCACGGCCGCGAGATCTTCCGCGGTGGCAAGCCCGACCGCAGGCCGTCCGATCTGCTGGAGCAGGACAAATAAGACGCCATCATCCCGCGTGAGCCGAGCGCCCACGCGGGATATTTTTCTGCATAGAGGGTAGCTAATTTGGGACGGGGCTCTTTTAGCTGCCCGGCCGTCAATCGACCAAGCCATTTGCGTTATCTGCCGGGGTAGCTAAAAGAGCCCCGTCCCAAATTAGCTACCCTAAAAACCAATATGCATAGAAAGTCATAATTATCATTTCGTAAACATTTCGATGTAATTAACGCCATGGCGCATACTTGCGGTTACAATACCGCGAGGCCTAACTACCAACCTTTAAGCCGGTCCGGAGAGACCGGGAAGGAGCATTATGGCGAACAACCATACTGCGGGCACTGCTGCCCGCACCTTCGCGCCCAGCGAGCTTTGCCAGCGCATGCTGGCCAAAACCAGCAAGGGCACCTGCGGTCCCTGCATCCTGTACCTTGAGGATGGGACCATTTTTTATGGACGTGCATGCGGCGCCGAGGGCACCGCGACCGGCGAAGTCTGCTTCAACACCTCGCTCGAGGGCTACTTTGAGGTTATGACCGACCCGAGCTATGCCGGCCAAATCGTAACCATGACCTATCCGCAGATCGGCAACTACGGCATCGACGAGACCGACGTCCAGTCGGCCTTCCCCGGCGACGCCGCTCGCCCCGCAAGCGCTCCGGCCATGCGCGGCATGATCGTTCGCGACATGTGCGCCACGCCTTCCAACTGGCGCTCGGCTGTCAGCGTGCCGGAGTATCTGCGTGTTCACGGCATCGTCGCCATCGAGGGTGTCGATACCCGTGCCTTGGTGCGCCACCTGCGCGACAACGGTTCCAAGATGGGCATTATCTCGACCGAGATCTTTGACGTCGACGAGCTTGCCGAGCGTCTGGCCGCAGCGCCGACGCTGGTGGGCGAGAACCTGGTCAAGACCGTGAGCTGCCCTGAGGCACATGAGTTTGCAGCTGCCGACCTGCCTGCCACGCATGACTTTGCACTCGCCGCCGCTGCTCCTGCTCGCCACAAGGTGGTCGCCTATGACTGCGGCGTGAAGCGTGGCATTCTGGAGGGCCTCGTCCGCGCTGGCTGCGACCTCACCGTCGTGCCGTGGGACACACCTGCGAGTAAGGTGCTCGACATGAATCCCGACGGCGTCTTTTTGTCCAACGGCCCCGGCGACCCGGATGCCGTGGTGGAGACCTACGAGCAGGTGCAGCAGTTGATCGGCAAGGTGCCGGTCTTTGGCATTTGCCTGGGTCACCAGATGATCAGCCTGGCCTGCGGCGCCCAGATGGAAAAGCTTAAGTACGGTCACCGCGGTGGCAACCAGCCGGTTATGAACCTGGTGAGCCGTCGCGTGGAGATTACCGCGCAAAACCACGGTTTTGGTCTGCTGTTCCCCAGCTTGGGCAAGTTGATTCCCGAGCTTTCCGGCGGCGAGGCCGAGCATGCGGCCGATGGCGATCTGCGCGCCTGGGTGCGCCGCGGCATCGCGCCGGTCGTGATGAACGAGCGCTTCGGCCGCATTCGCCTGACGCACGTGAACCTCAACGACGGCACCGCCGAGGGCATCCAGCTGCTCGACGCCCCGTGCTTCTCGGTCCAGTACCACCCCGAGGCCTCGCCCGGCCCCACCGATGCCCACTATCTCTTTACCGCCTTTACGCGACTCATGGACGGCGAGGAGAACTACCTGGACATCGACACCGCGAAGGACCGCCTGCAGGGCTGGAATTTCGCTGAGACCGCCGCGACCGAGACCGAGGAGAACTAACATGCCGAAACGTACTGACATCAAGCGTATCCTCGTTATTGGTTCGGGCCCCATCGTCATTGGCCAGGCCTGCGAGTTCGACTACTCCGGCGCCCAGGCCTGCAAGGTGCTCAAGGAGGATGGCTTTGAGGTCATCCTGGTCAACTCCAACCCGGCGACCATCATGACCGACCCGGGTCTTGCCGACCGCACCTATGTCGAGCCCATCACCGCCGAGTTTATCGAGCGCGTGATCAAGAAAGAGCATCCGGACGCGCTGCTGCCCACGCTGGGCGGCCAGACCGGTCTCAACGCCGCTGTTGAGCTGGCAAAGGACGGCACACTCGACAAGTACGGCGTCGAGATGATTGGTTGCGACCTTGCTGCTATCGAGCGCGGCGAGGACCGCAAGCTCTTTAACGAAGCCATGGCCGAGATTGGCCTGGAGGTCGCGCGCTCGGGCTATGCCTACAGCGTGGAGGACGCCGAGGCCATCGCCGAGCGCGTGGGCTACCCCTGCGTGCTGCGCCCGAGCTTTACCCTCGGCGGCGCCGGCGGCGGCATCGCGCACACCCACGAGGAGCTCGTCTCCATCGTGAGCCAGGGTCTGGAGCTCTCGCCCGCACACGAGGTGCTGGTCGAGGAGTCCATCGAGGGCTGGAAAGAGTACGAGATGGAGGTCATGCGCGACCACGCCGGCAACGGCATTATCGTGTGCTCCATCGAGAACCTCGACCCCATGGGCGTGCACACCGGCGACTCCATCACCGTGGCGCCGGCGCAGACGCTCTCCGACCTTGAGTATCAGCGCATGCGTGTGGCCTCGCTCGCCATTCTGGAGAAGATCGGCGTCGAGACTGGCGGTTCCAACGTGCAGTTTGCCGTGAACCCCAACACCGGTCGCCTGATCGTCATCGAGATGAACCCGCGCGTGAGCCGTTCGTCCGCGCTTGCCTCCAAGGCCACGGGCTTCCCCATCGCCAAGGCCGCCGCGCGCCTGGCCGTGGGCTACACGCTCGACGAGATCGTCAACGATATCACCAAGGCCACGCCCGCCTGCTTTGAGCCCACGATCGACTACTGCGTCGTCAAGGTGCCGCGCTTTGCCTTCGAGAAGTTTAAGGGCACAGATCCCACGCTTACCACGCGCATGAAGGCCGTGGGCGAGATCATGGCGATCGGCCGAACCTTTGAGGAGGCCTTTGGCAAGGCCATGCGCTCGCTGGAGGACGGGCATCAGGGCATTTGCGCCGGTGGCAAGGAAGGTGCCGACAAACTGAGCGACGATGAGCTCGCTCAGGCCGTAGCCACCCCGACCGAGCATCGCATCTTCTTTGTGGTCGAGGCCCTGCGCCGTGGCTGGGATGTCGCGCGTATCCATGCCATCTGCGGTATCGATCCGTGGTACCTCAACCGTATCAACGATATGGTGCAAGTTCAGGAGAGCATCCGCGGCCTGCGTGTGGAGGACATTGACGCCGACGCAATGCGCCTGCTCAAGCAGTATGGCACGAGCGATGCCGAGATCGCCGCGCTGACCGGCTCGGACGAGCGCTTTGTGCGCGCCTACCGCAAGGGTCTGGGCGTGGTTCCCAGCATGAAGACGGTCGATACCTGCGCTGCGGAGTTCTCGAGCGCCACGGAGTACCACTACAAGACGTACGAGAACATCTACCGCACAAGCCCGGATGCCAAGAAGTGCGTGGCTCCCGACGAGACCACGCCAGCGGACAAGCCCAAGGCGATGATCCTGGGCGCCGGCCCCAACCGCATTGGCCAGGGCATCGAGTTTGACTACTGCTGCGTGCACGCGAGCTACGCGCTGGCCGCCCGCGGCTTTGAGACCATCATGGTCAACTGCAACCCCGAGACCGTCTCGACTGACTACGACACCTCGGATCGCTTGTACTTTGAGCCGCTCACCTACGAGGACGTCATGGATGTCATCGATGTTGAGCGCCCCGACGGCGTCGTGGTGACGCTTGGCGGCCAGACTCCGCTTAAGCTGGCGCGCATGCTCGAGGAGAGCGGCGTGAACATTATGGGCACCAAGCCCGATGCCATCGACTTTGCCGAGGACCGCGAGCGCTTCGCCGCTCTGCTCGACAAGCTGGGCATCATGTATCCGCCGGCGGGCCAGGCCACCTCGTTTGAGGAGGCCGAGGCGGTGGCCGCGCACATCGGCTACCCGCTGCTGGTGCGTCCGAGCTACGTGCTGGGCGGCCGCGGCATGATGATCGCCTACGATGCCGAGCATCTGCGCGATTACATGGCCGAGGCTGCGCGCATCAGCCCCGACTACCCGGTGTATCTGGACCGCTTCCTGGAGGGCGCGATCGAGTCCGACGTCGACGCCCTGTGCGACGGCGAAGAGGTCTACATCGGCGGCATTCTGGAGCATATCGAGGAGGCCGGTATCCACTCCGGCGACTCCGCGACGTGCATCCCACCGTTCAGCTTTAGCGAGAGCCTGCAGGCGAAGCTTCGCGAGATCACGCGCCGCATCGCGATGGCGCTGGGCGTGCGCGGCCTCGTCAACGTGCAGTACGCCATCAAGGGCGAGACCGTCTACGTGATCGAGGCCAACCCGCGTGCCAGCCGTACCGTGCCGTTTATCTCCAAGGCCACCGGCGTGCCGCTGGCCAAGTGCGCGGCGCGCATCATGGCGGGCGATTCTATCGCCAGCCTGGGCCTGCCGAGCGACGAGCGTCAGCTCGATTGGTTCTGCATGAAGGAAGCCGTTATGCCCTGGGGCCGTTTCCCGGGTGCCGACGTTATCCTGGGGCCCGAGATGAAGTCGACGGGCGAGGTCATGGGCATTGCCAAGAGCTATCCCGAGGCATACGCCAAGACGCAGCTGGCTATTGACTACAAGCTGCCCGATCCCAGCAGCGGCAAGGTGTTCATCAGCGTGTGCGACCGCGACAAGCGTCACATCCTTTCGGTTGCGCGTATCCTGCGCTACCTGGGCTTTGACATTTGTTCCACCGAGGGTACGGCACGCGTGCTGCGCGGCGGCAACGTGACGTGCGAAGTCGTGGAGAAGATCAGCGGCCCGCACGACGGCGAGCGACCCAACATCGGTGACCTGATCGCCGACGGCAAGATCGCGGTGATCGTCAACACGCCGTACGGCCCGGGTTCGCGCGGCGACGGCTACCTGCTGCGTACCGAGGCCGTGCGCCGCGGCGTGACCTGCGTGACCGCGATGTCCGCGGCCAACACGTACGTGAGCGCCATCGAGGCGGTGCGCGAGGACCAGCAGGGCCACGGCAGCGCCAACGACATGGGCATGGACGTCATCGCCCTGCAGGACCTGCCGCAGTACACGGTGTAGAGTGACCTGTCCGGCCGGGGCGGGGGCCGAGTTTCCCCCTTCGCTCCGGCTGCAAGCAGAGTCGCTCAGTGGAAAACTCGATCCCCCGCCCCGGCCTGCGGTGACTTGGTCGCACCGTGTGCTGCAGAAGGGGCTTTGCGCGATGACTTAGGCTAAAGAGGATGCGGATGTCGAGTGAGGATTTTGTTCCTTGGGGAGCTTGGATTTGGGCTCTACGTGGGACGGAATCCTCGCTCGTTTTGTTGATGGGACATTTTCCTCGCTCGGTTGCCCACGGACCGTGCGCCCCGGCTATTGCATCTTCGTGGTGAAGGTCGTCTTGCCGGCGGCGATGTGCACGTGGAGTTGGGTTCGACTGTCGCAGCTGATGAGGACGCCGACTTCGAACGGGGCTCCCGGATGCCGAGCAAGGCGGAAACCTGTCACTCCGGGCTTCCGCACAGAGTCGATTAGGGGAAGGGGCAACCTCGCCCGCGTCGTGCTTGCGATAGCTTGACAGGAATTATTACGCAAAATCTAAGATGTTTCAAAGACGCGAAGTAGATGATATATTTTACTTCGCGTTTCCTAATGGTTTTGAATTTTGCGAAGTAGGTTGCCATGAAACTTATAGATCGCCCGTTCTACATGAGCAAGCTTTCCAAGGTGGCAGGTACGCCTGATATCAAGGTGATCACCGGAATCAGGCGATGCGGAAAATCGAAATTGCTTGAGGCGTTTGCCAGCCAACTTCGTTCAAACGACCCCTCGGCCAACGTCATACACGTCAACTTCAATCTACTTGAGTTCGAGCCGTTGGCGGAATACCATGCGCTGCATACATATGTGGAAAAGCACTATATCGAGGGTTGCCGGAATATCGTCATGATCGACGAGGTCCAGATGTGTGAAGGGTTCGAGCGGGCTATCAACAGTCTTCATGCGTCAGAGAAATATGACATTTACATCACGGGATCGAATGCCTTTCTCCTCTCAAGCGACCTCTCGACGTTGTTCACGGGAAGAACGGTGGAGATCGAGGTCTTTCCTTTTTCACTTGCGGAGTTCTCGGCGTATCACGAGATCGCTTCTCCAGCCGAGGCCCTTGCTCGCTATGTCCGCGAGGGAGGAATGCCGGGTTCCTATATCTACCAGGACGAAAGGATGCGTTTCTCATACATCTCGGATGTGCTTGAAACTCTTATCCTGCGCGACATCAGACAAAAATATCGTATACGTAATGCGGAGCAGCTTAAACGTTCCTGCGAGTTCCTGATGGATAACGTCGGAAACATCTCTTCTCTCAAGGGGATGGCGGCCGAGCTGTCACGAGCGAACCTTAAGATAAGCGACAAGACGCTGGCTGTGTATATCGACTACCTGTGTAATGCGTTTGCGTTCTACCGGTTTCGTCGCTTTGACGTCTCAGGAAAGAAATACCTGTCGACGGGAGATAAATACTACCTGGCCGACCATTCGTTTCGCTACGCCGCGCTTGGCACGAAAAAGCTCGATTTTGGCCATGTTTACGAGAATATGGTGGCAATCGAGCTTATGCGCCGCGGATGGGAAGTCTACGTGGGCGTTCTCTACCAAAAGGAAATAGACTTTGTCGCCATCAGGCGTGACCGCCGTGTCTATATCCAGGTGAGTGACGACATTTCCCAAGAAGCGACGCTTGAGCGTGAGCTTGATCCGCTGCGACGGATTCGAGACGCCTATCCCAAGTGCGTCATCGCCCGAACAGGGCACGAAACGACTGATTGGGATGGCATCAAGGTCGTCGACCTGGCACGATGGCTTATGGGTGAATCAGGCGAGCTGGCCGTCTAGCACGCGATGACGCGGGCTGAAACGAACGAGCGAGGATTTCTAAACCCGGAAACGAAACAGCTCACCACCCTCCGTTAACCTTTCATTCCAAACCAAATCAGCCAATGTACGTCATGGCAATCCCCGGTAGGTCCCCGGGTGCCCCGCGGCGCGCCGGGTTTATTATCTGAGCGACTTTGCGAAGCAAGGGGAG
>CAKUGH010000022.1 GCA_934654605.1 uncultured Collinsella sp.
GCGTGGAGCTGCACGGTAACGTGCAGACAAGATAAATGACCGTTCACGACAGAACCCGGCTTATAGGCCCACTCAGCACTTTTTTGACGCTGCGACGGCGTCAGCTGGCCGATTTGGCGCTCATTCGTCGGTCGCCGCCATAAGGCGTGCTCCCTCCTCTTTCGGGCCAAATCGACTCAGCTGACGCCGTCTCGCTGTATTTGCCTGGTCATCGGCGGTTCTATTGCTGTTACTGGCTCGGCTTTCAAGGCACCTTGCTCGCGCTGGCGGGTTCTCGCTTTCGTTGACGGAATCATCGGCATTTCCGTTCTAGTTAGCGAGGGTACCAGTGCTGCCTTTGCCGTATTATTGAGGCTGTTTGTTGCTTTGCTTTTGTTTGAGGGGCTTTGTTGGACAGCTATTTTACTTTGCAATCGAATGTTGAGGCTATGGGCGAGTTTGTCGAACGCAAGAGTCGGTTTATTGCCCAGCTGGTCCATATTGAGTCCGAGGACGAGGCAAACGCCTTTATCGAGATGGTTCGCAAGCGTCGCTACGATGCTCGACATAATGTGCCCGCGTGGATTTTGGTCGATGGGCGCGAGCGACAGAGCGACGACGGTGAACCGAGCCGCACGAGCGGTATGCCCACGCTCGAGGTGCTTCGTGGCGCGGGGCTCAAAAACGTATGCTGTGTGGTGACGCGTTATTTTGGCGGCACGCTGCTGGGACCGGGCGGTCTGGTGCGTGCCTATACGGCGGCGACGCAGGCGGCGGTTGCGGCTGCGCAGGAAGCCGGGCAGATCGTTGAGATGACGAGCGTCGTGCCCGTTGACGTGCATGTTGCCTATCCGCAGTATGAGCAGGTGCTTCGTTTGGCGCAGGACTCAGGTGCCAAGGTTTCGGACACTGACTACGAGGACGCCGTGACACTTCACTTGGTGTTTAAGGCGGGGGAGCAGGAGCCGTTTTGCACTAAGATGCGCGAGCTTATGGCTGGCCGCGAGGAGATCGAGGTCGGCGCTCCCGAGTTTGCCGAGTTTTAACGGTGACGGCCGGCGTGCCATGGGATATCCCAGGCGCGCCGGCCGTCGCATTTTTGTTGCTGTCGTTTACTCGGCGAGCTGCTTCAGCACGTCGCAGGCGATCTCGACGGCATCGTCGATGCAGCCGGGGCAGCTGCGGAGCGGACCCTGGTCCGAGCCAATGCCCTTGAGCGTGCCGCAGATAGTCGTCGTGTTCTTCTCGCCAAAACGCTTGGCGATCTCACGCGACAGCTTGTAGGTCTGCCCCTTGGTCTTGGGGTTTTCCATGCCGTCGCTCATCACGAAGCCCATGATGGCCACAGCGCCCGAGATGGCGCCGCAGGTCTCGGTCATGCCGCCCATGCCGGCGCCGAAGCCCTCGGTGAGGGCGAACGCGGTCTCGGGGTCGAGCCCAACGGCGGGCGCGAGCGTGCAGGCGACGGCCTGGGCGCAGTTAAAGCCTCGAGTGTGGTATTCGGCAGCCTGAGCCTGACAGGCGGCGGTGTCGAGCAGGGTGGTATCGATCTGTTTCATGTGCTTCTCCTTGGTCACGGTGTACCCGCCTATAGTACCCTCGTCAGCGCGTTTGCTCACCGAGACACGCATGCATATTTGCTCGACGAATGCCATCGAACATTTTCTTAAGATTCGGGACAAATAAACCTGATTACTTTGTCCCATAACCTATCTGCAGGATGGGTTGAGAGGGGTGCGGGGTAGCGGTATCGTGAACCGAATAAAACAAAACCCAAGTAAGGGAGTTGGATATGAGCGAGCAGACCATCGGTACGACGTGTGTTCAGGGCGGTTATCGCCCGGGCGATGCAGAGCCGCGTCAGGTGCCTATCTACCAGTCAACCACGTGGAAGTACGACACGTCCGAGCACATGGGCAAGCTGTTTGACCTGGAGGAGTCGGGCTACTTCTACAGCCGTCTGCAGAACCCCACGTGCGATCTGGTTGCCGCTAAGATCTGCGAGATGGAGGGCGGCACCGCTGCGATGCTCACGAGCTCGGGCATGGCTGCGAACTTCCTTGCGATCTTTAACGTTGCCGGCGCCGGCGATCACGTGGTCGCGAGTTCTGCCATCTACGGCGGCACCTACAACCTGCTCGCCCACACCATGGGCCGTATGGGTGTCACCTGCACGTTTGTTGCCCCCGACTGCACCGACGAGGAGCTCGAGGCTGCCTTCCAGCCCAACACCAAGCTCGTCTTTGGCGAGACCATCGCCAATCCCGCCCTCGCCGTGCTCGACATTGAGCGTTTTGCCAAGGCCGCGCACGACCACGGCGTGCCGCTGATGGTCGACAACACCTTCCCGACGCCCGTGATGTGCCGTCCCTTTGAGTGGGGCGCCGACATCGTCACGCACTCTACCACTAAGTACATGGATGGGCATGCGGCCTACCTGGGTGGCGTGATCGTCGATCACGGCCAGTTTGATTGGATGGCCCATGCGGACAAGTTCCCGGGTCTCACCACGCCCGACGAGAGCTACCATGGCGTGACCTATGCCGAGAAGTTCGGTCGCGAGGGTGCCTTCATTACCAAGGCCACCGCGCAGCTCATGCGCGACCTTGGCCCCATGCAGAACCCGCAGGCGGCGTTCTTCCTGAACAGCTCGCTCGAGAGCCTGCACGTGCGCATGCCGCGTCATTGCGAGAACGGACTGGCGGTCGCCAAGTTCCTGCAGAGCCACCCCAAGGTGCGCTTTGTGAGCTATCCGGGCCTGGAAGGCGACAAATACTACGACATGGCTCAGAAGTACATGCCCAACGGTACGTGCGGCGTCGTTAGCTTTGGCTTTACCGGTGGTCGTGCGGCGGCCGAGACCTTTATGAAGAGCCTCAAGCTCGCCCAGATTGCCACGCATGTAGCCGATGCGCGCACCTGCTGCCTGCATCCGGCAAACGCCACGCATCGCCAGATGAACGATGAGGAGCTCATTGCCTGCGGTATCTCCGCCGATATGGTGCGCCTGTCGTGCGGCTTGGAGGACACGGCCGATCTGATTGCCGACCTTGAGCAGGCGCTCGAGCAGTGCTAGGCTAGCGTGCGTGCGAGGCGTGGGACGGCTTTTCGGCTGACGACGTCCTCATAGTTCCGATTCCGTAGGCGGGACCCCGATCGTGACCGTTTGTAGGCGATTGGGGTCCCGTTTTTGCGTTGCACGATAGAAAGGATATATATGGAGAAAACTGCCGAGCAGCTGCGCCGCGAACACATTGCCCTGGAGGGCGACACCCACGGTAAGAATAAATGGGCGATTCTGTTCACCGTGCTCGTCATGACCTTTATGGCGTGTCTGGATGCGAGCATCGTGACGGTGGCGCTTCCGGTGATGCAAAAGGAGCTGGGTGTGGGTCTCGACCGCATTCAGCTCGTGAGCTCGGCGTATCTGCTCGCGACGTGCGTCGCCATGCTGCCGTTTGGCCGCTTGGGCGATGTGCGCGGCAAGGTGAATGTGTTCCAGCTTGGTGTGATCGTCTTTACGGGTGGCTCGCTGCTTTGCGGGCTTTCGACTTCGCTCGAGGTGCTTATCTTGGCGCGTATCGTGCAGGGCATTGGCTGTGCCGCCGCGATGGCCAACAATATGGGCATCATCACCGAGTCGTTTCCGGCGCGTGAGCGCGGTCGTGCCATGGGCATTCTGGCGACCTTTGTGGCTCTTGGCATGATGTGCGGCCCCGTGCTCGGCGGCGTACTCGTGGCAAGTTTTCCCTGGGAGAGCATCTTTCTCATCAACCTTCCCATTGGCGTCATCTCGTTTATCGTGGGACTCTACACGCTGCCGCATGTCAAGCCGGAGGCTGGCGAACGCCCTATGCCGTTGACAGAGGCGGCGCGTCGCTGCTTTGCGAGCTCGGCTTTCACGATTAACCTGGCTTGCATGCTTATCGTGTTCGTGGGTATCGGTGCCTCCGAGTTTGTGCTGCCGTTCTACTTTCAGGATGCCCACGGCTTTAGCTCCGATATCTCCGGCCTGTTGTTTTTGGCGATGCCGGTCGTGAATGCCTTTGTGGGCCCGCTTTCGGGCTCGGTGTCCGACCGTGTTGGTTGTGAAGCGCCCACGGCCGTTGGCCTGGGCGTGTACGTGTGCGGTCTCTTTGCGGTGAGCATGCTTGACGAGCACTCTTCCATCTTGATGATCGTGTGCTGCGTCGCGTTTATGTCGTGCGGCACGTCGATCTTCCAGAGTCCCAATAATTCGCTGTATATGGGTTCGGCTCCGCGTGAGGCGCTTGGCTTTGCGGGCAGCTTGGGCAGCTTGGCGCGCTATGCGGGCATAGCGCTGGGTATTACGGCGGCGTCGCGCATCCTGTATGGACAGACGAGCGCGGTAATGGGTAAGACGGTCACGAGCTATGTGGCGGGCCGTCCGGATGTGTTCCTCTTTGGCTTCCGTTTGGTATTCTACGTGCTGATGGCCGTTGCTACTGTGGGCTTTGCGCTCACATTGGTACGTTTGGTGAGGACGCGCGCCCGCCATTAGTGGTTGGGGCTGTCTGCCACGTATTCGCGCCGTCTCAAAAAACTGGTTTGTGGTGCGATGCGGCTTGTGGGACGGGCGGGGGTCGGTCCGTGGTAGACTATCGAACAACGTTTATTAATCGCGCGGTATCGTTGCCGCGAGAAGGGGTTGCGCCATGCAGGAGCTTGAGGATCGTATTCGCCATGACGGCATCGTAAAGGCCGGTAACGTCCTTAAGGTTGATGCCTTCCTCAACCACCAGTGCGACGTTGAGCTGTTCGACCACATGGGCGCCGAGTGGGCCCGTTTGTTCAAGGATGTCGAGATCAACAAGATCCTGACGATTGAGGCTTCGGGCATTGGCATGGCCTGCATCGCGGCTCAGCATTTTGGCGGTGTGCCGGTGGTCTTTGCCAAGAAGGCGCAGTCCATCAACCTCGACGGCGAGCAGTATGCCACGACCATCTACTCCTTTACCAAGCAAAAGGAGTATCCGGTCATCGTTGGCAAGCGTTTCCTGTCCGAGGGCGACAAGGTCCTGATCATCGACGACTTCTTGGCCAACGGCTGCGCGCTCGAGGGTCTCATCAAGATCTGCGAGGCTGCGGGTGCCGAGGTGTCCGGTATTGGCATTGCCGTGGAGAAGGGCTTCCAGGGCGGCGGCGATAAGCTCCGCGAGCGCGGCTTCCGCGTCGAGAGCCTGGCTCGTATCGCCGATATGGACTGTGAGACCGGCGAGATCACCTTCGCCTAGGCGCGCAACACAAGCGATTGGTATGCGATGTGACAAAGGGACTTTCCCTTTGTCACATTTTTTGTATGAGGGGAGGTATTGATATGGATGAGAACAAGATGGGATGGCGCGAGTATGCGCGCTATGCCGAGATGTCGGCCGAGGAGTTGGCGCGCGATTGCGAGGTGCAGGTGTTTCGCGCGACGGGTCCGGGCGGGCAGGGAGTGAACACGACGGACTCGGCGGTGCGTATGAAGCATGGGCCCACGGGGATTGTCGTGACGGCGCGCGAGAGCCGTAGCCAGTTTCAGAATCGCGCAAGCTGCCTGCGTAAGCTGCGCGCTGAGCTGGAGCGTCGCGGGCGTCCACCGCGCCGACGCGTAAAGACTAAGGTTCCTCTGCGCTCTCGCCAGCGCAGGCTCAATGACAAGCACTTCAACGCCATCAAAAAGGCCAACCGTCGCAAGCCGGGCAGCGACGAATAGCCTCCCCATAAGTTGCGGTGAAATAGGGACTGTTTTGCGGCTTTAGCTGCATAAACAGTCCCTATTTCACCGCAACTTAGGTGGGGTTAGCGGGTTGGGTGCCAGACTTGGAGGGCGCAGGGTAGGATGTCGACTTCGATGCGTGAGGCGACGATGGGCTCGCCGTCGGCCTGGATGGGGTAGTTGGGCTCCTCGAAGGTGAGTTCGGCATGGCGGCAGCGGCGCATGCGCACCGGCGGCAGCTTGGTGTGGTGGCCATCCTTGGCCGAAAGGAACATAGGCAGCGCAACTGCACGTGGTACGGGGCCGCAGGCGTAGCAGACGTCGAGGATGCCGTCGCAGGGATCGGCATCGGGACAGATGCGATAGCCCGAGCCATAGGTGGGGCCCAGCTGAATTGCCATGATAATCGCCCTCACGCGCTCGGCGGGCGCGCCGTCAAAGCTGACTGTCATGGGGTAGTTGCGATAGCGCAGGCCAAACTGCTCAAGTCCCGAGAGGGTGTAGAGCGGCGCGCCTGTCAAGCCGGTCTTTTTGCGCAGCTCGGTGGTGCCAAGGCCGATGGCAGCATCGAGGCCGACCGAAAGCGTCTGGTCGTAGTACTCAACGGTAGCCTCGCCGTTGCCGCTCGCAGGGTTCCATGAGCGAATGCACCCGATGTCCTGACGTTGCAGCTCGCTGGTGAGCAGCGCGCCAAAATCCTTGCCGGAGAAATCGTCGATACCGAGCGTTTGGGCAAAATCGTTGCCGGAGCCCACGGGCAGGACGGCAAGGGCGGGGCGGGCGTCCTGTTTTTGCGTCATAAGCCCGTTGACGACCTCGTGAATCACGCCGTCGCCGCCGAGTGCGATAACGGTGCGATAGCCCTGAGCCTGCGCGGCCAGCTCCTTGGCGTGTCCCATACGCTTGGTCAACACCAGGTCAAACTGGGATGCGCGCGCGGTCATATCCAAAAAGCGCTGCAGGCGTTCGGCAACTTCGCGCGCGGCGCCCGACTGGGCGGCGGGGTTGGCGATGATGAGCGTGCGGCCAAAATCAGTTACGTGCATGGGGCGACTCCCGGCGTATGACGTGACGGTGCGGTCGCGCTCGGGTTGCGTTGCCCCGATTGTGGCTGCACTGCGAATACTAACGTCTACTCTATCAGGTCGTTGTGGCGCTCGATAGCATCCGCCACCGTACCGCCCTCGTCCACGATAAGCGAACGGCGCTTAGGGGACACAATACGCTGTGCGGGATACACACCACGGTGTCCGCCGGTTAGGTAGCTGATAAAGGCCACGATGACAAAGAAGCCGGCTGCCGTGCCGTGGAACAGGTCGATGGCCATCATACAGGTAGTGATGGGCACGTTAAGGCCGGCACAGAAGACGCCGAGCATGCCGAGAGCCGCCAGAAAACTGGGGTCAAGCCCGGTAAGGCAACCGATCCAGCCACCGAGTGCCGCACCGATGCCAAACAGGGGCGTGACCTCACCGCCTTGGAAGCCGGCGCCCAGGGTGAGCGCCGTCACGACCAGCTTGATGGCGGCGTCCGCCAGGGTGGTGTTGCCTGCAAATCCGGCGCCGGAAAGCCACGTGGAAAGGCCGGCGTAGTCCCAGGCGTCGAGGAGGGCATAGGCGGCCAAAACCACGAGTGCGCCTATGAGTGCGCGGACGAGGTAATTGGTGATAAAGCGACCGTACAGGCTTTTGACGGTTCGAACCGACCAGGCAAAGAGGCGCGCGGTGAGACCAAAGATGATGGCGCTGATAACAACGATGGCAACCGTCCGCGGTGTCATGTTGGGAACGCTGGCGATGGCATTCGCTTCGTACTCGGTTCCCAAGGCGAGCGATGTGAAGTAGCCGGTAAACGAGGCGACCAGGCAGTAGATGCCCGCGGTGTAGTCGATCTTGCCGATAAAGCACATCTCCATACCAAAGAAAGCTCCGGCAAGGGGCGAACCGAATACGGCGCCAAATGCCGACGAGATGCCGGCGAGCATGAGGTCGTGGTGGTCATGCTTTTTGAGGTGGGCGAGGCTCGAGATGTTGCTGGCGATGGTGCCGCCAATCTGCACCGCAGCTCCCTCGCGACCGGCCGACCCGCCCGTTAGGTGCGTGAGCGTGGAACAGACGAAGGTGAGGACGGCCATGCGCATATGGATGAGGCGTGTGCCCAGAGCGGAGTCGATGACCAGGTTGTTTCCGCGTTTGGCGGCAAGGCCGTGGTTTTTGTACACCCATGCGGTGGCAATGCCCACAACGGGAAGCAGCGTGTAGACCCACGCATGGTGCTCGCGATAGTCGGTCGCGATATTCAGCGAGGCCAAAAACGCCCAAGCGGCAACGCCCATGGCGAGCGAGACGATGACGACGAGCACGAGCAACTTGGCGCTCGCGAGTAGGTTGCGGGCGTTGCGGCGCGTGTCGGCAGCCAAGAGATGCTCGGAGCGGGTGAGCTGTTGCCTGCCTGTCATGATGACGTCGTTCAGGGAGAAAAAGCCGCCGTCGTCGAGCGGCTGGGAATGATCCTGCGCCTTGTTCGCGCTTTCGGGTTTGTCGTTATGAGCCATACGTTCCTCTTTTAGGTTGCAACGCAAGCATTATAAAACGCGGTAAACGCGACGAGTCGGTGGGTTGGTATCCATTCTGTTTCGCGGCTTGCAACCGACAGGTGTATTTGCGGGTACAGGCCGAGTCGCGGTCGTGCGTCGGGGGATTATACTGAGACAAGCATAAAGAATCGGCGCTCCTGTTGTGCGCCGTGGCATTAAGAGGTGCATATGGCAGAGAAACTCATTCCGCTGGAGGACGCGCAGTCGATTGTTCTGTCGCACGTTGCTCCGACCGATCTCGTCGAGATTCCCGTGTGGCAGGCGGCCGGTCTTCCCCTGGCCGAGGATGCCGTGGCCGATATCGACATTTCGCCGTTTGCCAACAGCGCCATGGATGGATATGCCGTGCGTGCCGTCGACCTCGCCAAAGCGTCCACCGATGCGCCCGTGACGCTTTCTGTTGTGGGGCACGAGGCTGCAGGCCACGTGTTCGAAGGCGTTATCGCCCCGGGCGAGACCGTCCGCATCATGACGGGTGCGCCGGTGCCCGAAGGTGCCGATGCCGTGGTGAAATACGAGATCGTCGACGTGCTCGATGGCGACGGCAACGAGTGCTCGCGTGTGAGGTTTTCGGCGCCTGCCAAGGTAGGGGAGAACGTTCGCTCTGCCGCCGAGGAGGCCCATGCTGGCGATGTCGTGATGCGCGCCGGCGAGGTCGTGGCTCCGGCGGGCGCGGGTCTGCTGGCAAGCGCCGGATACGCGAGCGTGAAGGTGCATGCCGCGCCGCGTGTGGGCATTATCTCGCTGGGCACGGAGCTGGTTGCGCCGGGTGAGCTGCCGGCGCGCGGGCAGATTCGCGACTCCAACTCGTCGGCGTTGATGGCCGAAGCACTCGATGCCGGCGCCGAGCCCGTGTTCTACGGCATTGCGCCCGATGATGAGCAGGCGATTGCCGAGCTGGTGCATCGCGCCGTGCTTGAGTGCGATTTTGTCATTACGAGCGGCGGCGCTTCGGCGGGCGATTACGACTATGTGACGGCGCTGGTCAGGCGCGAGGGAGAGGTGCTGTTCGATCGCATCTCGATGCGTCCCGGTAAAGCCATCACGTTTGGTCTGCTTGGGGGCAAGCCGTATTTGGGGCTTTCGGGCAATCCCGCGGCGGCGTATGTGGGCTTTGAGATGCTCGCCCGCCCGGCAATTCGCAAGATGCGCGGCTTTGCCGAAGGTACGCGTCCCGTGCAGCAGGCGATATTGACGCACGGCGTGAAGAAGCGCCAGCATCGCCGCTTCTTCGATCGCGCCACGGTTTTGCACGACCCCGAGACCGGTGAGCTGTTGGTGACCGAGGCCAAGACGCAGAATTCGGCGCTGCTCGGCACGATGCAGCGGGCCAACTGCCTGCTGCGTATTGACGAAGGACCGTGCGACCTCAAGGCGGGCGACGTCGTGGATGTCGTGCGTGTCGACCTGCCTGAGGGCGCCGTGTTGTAGGAGGAATGCTATGGAGCTGAAGATATCGATCGTGACGTGTTCGGACACGCGCGATCTTGTGCAGGACGAGGCCGGAGGCGCACTCGAGGAACTTATCGAGGCACAGGGCTGGACGGTTGCCTCACATGTGGTCGTGCGCGATGACGTCAGCGAGATCGGTGATGCCATTGTGGAAGCCGCCGATGAGCGCCACGCCAATGTCGTACTCACCTGCGGTGGCACGGGGCTTTCGATGCGCGATGTGACGCCCGAGGCGACGTGCGCCGTCTGCGACCGCGATGTGCCGGGCATTGCCGAGGCGATTCGCGCGTACTCGATGACCAAGACGCGCCGCGCCATGCTCTCGCGCGCTATTTGCATGCAACGAGGCCATACACTTGTCGTAAACTTTCCCGGTTCTACGAAGGCCGCCCGCGAAAGCTGGGAGGCCATAGCGGACCAGCTGGAGCATGCGGCTCAGATGACAGCAGGCGGCGGACATACCAACTAAGCGGTTTACCTGCGGCGGAGCGACCTGAACGGCTGCTCCGCCTTTTATTTGCGCCCAAGGGGACGGCATTCTGCAGGCATGCCTGGAACTATATTCTCAGACGAGAAATATTTCTCAAAATCATTATTCGCGTCGAAGTATAATCTAATTACAGAATAAAGCCCGCGGTGAGGTACCCGGGCACAAGGTCCGAAAGGGTTGAACATGTTCGATATGGTTTCTCGCCGCGGATTCGTCTCGCTCTCCGCCGTCGCCGCTGCCGGCCTTGGCCTTGCTAGCTGCTCGGGCAACAAGACGTCCGAGCCCGCTGGTACCGATGCCGGCTCCGCCAAGGCCTCTTCCGAGAAAGCTGTCGAGCTGCAGGTCTTTGCCGCCAACTCGCTCGAGAAGGCCCTGCCCGAGGTCCAGGAGCTCTACACCGATCAGACCGGTACCACCTTTGCCGACACGCAGTTTAAGGCCTCCGGCGACCTCGTCGAGCAGATGCGTGCCGGCGCCACGGTCGATGTGCTCATTACCGCTTCCAAGGGCACCATGGATGACGCTGAGACCGCCGAGCTCGTCGATACCGACACCCGTGAGGACATGTTCGTCAACGACCTCGTGATCATTCGCGCCGAGGGCTCCGACACCAAGGTCGAGGCCATCGCCGACCTCGCGAACCTGGACGGCAAGATCGCCATCGGCGACGCCAAGACCGTTCCGGCCGGCAAGTACGCCAACCAGGCGCTGGCCTCTGTGGGCCTCTACACCGGCACCGAGGGCGACGACGGCGAGTACGCGCCCGAGATTGCCGACAAGGTCGCGCTGGCCGACAAGGTCGGCACCGCTGCCGCCTACGTGTCCACGGGCGACTGCGTGTCCGGCTTTGTCTACAGCTCCGACATCTACCGCTATGACGGCATCGAGGAGGCCTTCGTGTGCCCCGAGGATTCGCACAAGCCCATCGTGTACCCGGGCGCCGTGGCCGAGAGCTCCGAGCATGCCGACGAGGCCAAGGCGTTCATCGACTTCTGCCTGTCTAACAAGAAGGCGCAGAAGATTTGGGCTAAGTACGGCTTTGAGCTTTCCGAGTAGTGCGGCTTGGCGCGATAATTCCATCGTTTTGTGTTTCACTCCGTCCTTGTATTCGCTTGGAGCTTTTCGTGCTTAATAGATTTCGCATGCTTGTCGCCTGTGCTTTGACCTTCGCGCTTTGCTGGGTGCCGGGATTTGCGTTTGCTGGGGACGCTGAGGACGGGTCCCAGGTTGCTGCGACCGCTCATGGGCTTTCCTGTGGGATCGAGGGTTTTGAGCGGTTGGCCAAGGGGACCGCTCGTGCCATGGAGGGCCAGCCTGAGGGCTACCGGTTTCCCGTTGACGAGGACGTGGACCTTGTAGTGGCGCCTGCTGCCGATCGCGTTGTGGTGTGGATATCGCCCAAGGCGGTCGAGAAGTATGGACTGGATCCGCAGGACAACGAGTGCATATCGGGTCTCAAGGCCCTCGTCTGTGAGCTCGACAGCGCAAACTGCATGGGAGGTGCGCAGCTGGGGGACGTGGATCTTCCTTGGTATGTCACGGAGGAAACTACGTTTGATGCCGGTGGGTATACCTATGGCTTTGACGAGCGCGGTGCGGATGGGGACCGCTATGTGGTGATTGCATCAGCCACGGGTGATGCCAAGGGCGGCGCGCGTTGGCTTGATAGCGCTCAAATGGTAGAGGCATCGTCTGTCGTGTTGCGGGATGAGCAGGGGCCCTTGACCTCTCTGGCCTCCTTTTTGGGCGACATCGACTATCGTCCGTTTTGGGTGTCCATTAAAACGAGCGGCCTTGCCCTCGTGATCGCGTTTGCGCTGGGCCTGTTTGCCGCGTGGAAGACTATGGGTACCTCGAGTCGCATCAAGGGCCTGCTCGATTCGGTCTTTACCATCCCTATGGTGCTGCCGCCCACGGTCTGCGGCTTTTTGCTGCTTATGCTGTTCGGCCGCTCGACCGGGGTGGGCCAGTGGCTGATTGCGCACGGCATCTCGATTGTCTTTACGTGGCCCGCGGCGGTGATCTCTGCCGTGGTGGTGTCGTTCCCGCTCGTCTATCGTACGGCACTCGGCGCCTTCGAGAGCCTCGACACGCAGATGCTCGATGCAGCGCGCACGCTGGGCTGGTCCGAGCGACGCATCTTTACCAAGCTCATGATGCCCCTCGGCTGGCCCTCTATTGCCGCCGGCACGGTGCTCGCCTTTGCCCGCGCCATGGGCGAGTTTGGCTGCACGCTGTTCTTCGCGGGCAACTATGCCGGCATTACGCAGACCATTCCCATCGCCATCTACTTTGAGTGGATGGGCGGCAATACGTCGGTGGCGCTCTTTTGGGTCGTCGTCGTGATCGTCTTTAGCTTCTTGGTCATCCTGTTCATCAACATGTACACGGCGCATTCGCAAAAGTACCGCGAGCGGGGTCTCTCCCGCGCGGAGCGCAAACAGGCCAAGGAGCTTGTCGGTCAGGGCGATTCGCTCGACCCCGTCGGCGGCGATGCCCTACGTATCGATCGCGAGGCGTTGGCCGAGCTTATGCGTGACGACGCGGTCGCGAAGGGAGGTCGATAGGCCATGTCGCTCGTTCTGGATATCAAAAAGCGTTATCCCGGCTTTACCCTCGACATTCAGCTGGAAGCCGGCGAGGAGCGGGTGGCGCTGCTCGGTGCCTCCGGTTGCGGCAAGAGCTGTACCTTGCGCTGCATCGCCGGCGTGGAGACGCCCGATGAGGGCAAGATCGTCGTCAATGGCGTGACCTTCTTCGACTCTGCCGCGGGCATCAACTTGTCGCCCCAGGAACGCAAGTGCGCCCTGCTGTTCCAAAACTATCAGCTGTTTCTCAATATGACGGTGGCCGATAACGTTTGTGCCGGCGTTGAGGATGCCGGCGACGCCGCAGCGCGCAAAAAGCTTGCCGAACGCTATCTGGGTATCTTTGGCCTGGCCGACTTTGCCGACCGCTATCCCGCGCGCCTTTCGGGCGGCCAGCAGCAGCGTGTGGCGCTTGCCCGCATGGTGGCGGCGCACCCGGGCATCTTTATGTTCGACGAGCCCATGAGTGCGCTCGACGCGTATCTTAAGAGCGCGCTTGAGCAAAACATGCTCGATCTCTTCGATGTCTGCAACCGCACCGTGCTGTACGTGAGCCACGATATCGATGAGGCGTGCCGTCTGTGCGAGTGCATCTGTGTGATGCACAACGGGCATGTGGAGGAGATCGGTTCTGTCGAGGACGTGGTCCGCCGGCCGCAAACCTTGGCCGCGCTGCGCCTGACGGGCTGCAAAAACACGAGCCGCGCGCGCAAGATCGGGCCTCAGGAAGTTGAAGCCCTTGATTGGGGCATGACCTTCAATGTGGGCCGCGAGGTGCCCGATGACGTGGCATATCTGGGCATCCGCGCGAGCTACTTCCATGTGGACAATCGTGCCGAGCGTGGTCGCAACAGCTACGACCTGCACGTGGCCCGCGTGAGCGATTCGCGTTTTGAGCGCTTGGTGCTGCTGGATGTGCCACGTGCCGACGCACCGACGCGCCTGCAGTGGAAGGTCAACAAGGTGAGTGTTCCTGTCGAGGAGTTGCCGCAGGAGGGGGAGACCCTGCGCATGCATTTTGATGCGAGCAGGATTCATCTGGTTTGCCGGTAGCGCGGTGTGCGGTACGGTCGGGGGATTGGTTTTTTGGCCGTCCGGGTCCTTAACGTTCCGCCATTCGCCGAATCGAGGGTGACAAAACCTTATCAATCTGATAATTATTTATCAGACAGCGAGATACTCGCATCCCGATGCTGTCGTACGCGTGTCGGCGGTGTTCGTCTGGACGACGACCGTTGATATAGTTACCTTCGACGAGAAAAGGAGGGCGCGCCGATGCCGCAGAAGACATATTCGCGTCGCGTTGCCGCGCGCGCCCTCTATATGGCTCGGAGCCGCATATGAGCAGGTATGTTCACGGCTCCGGGAGAGACGACGCACAACTAAATCATCAACCGCAAAGCAGGTTCCCCAAAATTCCGGGTTTACGCGCGGCTGGGTTTTCGCCACCCACCGTGCAGCAATACCGTAGCTATTCGTTTTTGGTTCGAGAGGGGAACCGCCATGGCTGAAGAATTCGATTTCCATCCGATGTGGGAGAGCCTCGGCATGAATCTTGCCGACCACGACATGCTGCTGGGTGCCGTGGGCCAGATGTACGGGGATATGTTCCTGACGCAGAACAATCGCCCCAAGTCCACTTCCTACCTGGATTTTGTTGCCACCAACATTCATAGCGGCCGTATTAAGGAGATGCTCGACAAGAAGGAGGCCGGCGAGGCCACCAAGATCGTCGGCTCGTTCTGCGTCTATGTGCCCGAGGAAATCGTGCTTGCGTGCGATGGTATTCCCGTGGGCCTGTGCTCTGGTGCCGACTGGGCAACGGACAAGGTCGAGGAGCATCTGCCGCGAAACACCTGTCCGCTCATCAAGAGCTTTGCTGGCTTTAAGCTGGGCGAGGTCTGCCCCTACATCGAGTCGAGCGACCTGGTAGTCGGCGAGAACACTTGCGACGGCAAGAAGAAGGCCTATGAGTTCTTTGCCACGCAAAAGAACATGTACGTCATGGATATCCCCAACGTGCACGACGAGTCGACGCTCGTGACCTGGAAGGCCGAGGTTAAGAAACTCGCTGCCAAGATTGAAGATGAGTGTGGCGTCAAGATTACGCCCGAGCGTCTGAAGGCCGCCATTCACGCCGTCAATGAGAAGCGTCGTGCCCTGCAGCGTTTGGCTGCGACCCGCGCTGCCGACCCCGCTCCTATCAGCGGTCTCGACAGCCTGCTGACCGTGCAGGCCGCCTTTATGGACGACACGCCGCGCCTGACCGGCGCCATCAACGACATGGCTGCCGAGTGCGAGGAGCGCGCCTCCAATGGTGAGGGCGTGGCACCCAAGGGCACCAAGCGCATCCTGTATACCGGTACGCCCATGGCCGTGCCCAACTGGAAACTGTTCAACCTAATCGAGAAGGCTGGCGGCGTCGTGGTGGGCGAGGAGTCCTGCACGGGCTCGCGCTACTACAAGGATCTGGTCGACGAGTCCGGCGAGACGGTCGACGAGATGCTCGACGCCATCGCCGAGCGCTACTTTAAGATCAACTGCGCCGTCTTTACCTCCAACGACCAGCGCATGAAGGACATCGTCCAGATGGCGCGCGACCTGCATGCCGACGGCATCGTCGACGTGGCCCTGCAGTTCTGCACGCTCTACGAGATGGAGTCCTTCGCCGTGGAGAAGGCCGCCGAAGAGGCCGGTATTCCCTTTATGCACATCACGACCGACTACGCCGGCGAGGACGCAGGACAGCTGCAGACCCGCATTGAGGCCTTCTTGGAGACGATCTAGGCCGCGCGGCTTCCCCAGGCACCCGATCTTGCCGTTCAAACCGTCGCTTGCGTACCAAAGTACGCGGCGCTCCTCTTTCACGGCAACCTCGGGTACCTGGGAAAGCCGTCTCCGTTGTCGGATTTCTTAGTTTTTTTCTTATTTGGGAGTTGTATGTCCGAGGTTTCTGAGCAGCCGTTGCCGCGCACGTTTGAGGAGTTCAACGAGCAGCGCAAGGCGGCGTTTATTCGCGTTAAGGACTACAAGCAGGCCGGCAATCGCCTGGTCGGTTTTTTGTGCAGCTATACGCCGCTCGAGATTATCGATGCCGCGGGGGCTGCAAGCGTCGCCCTGTGCGGTACGTCCGACGAGGTAATTCCCGAGGCTGAGAAGGTGCTGCCGGCAAATCTGTGCCCGCTCATCAAGTCGACCTACGGCTTTGCCTATTCGCAAAAGTGCCCGTTTACGTACTTTAGCGACTTGATCATCGGCGAGACCACCTGCGACGGCAAGAAGAAGATGTATGAGCTGCTGAACGAGCTCAAGCGTACGCACATTCTACATTTGCCGCAGAGCCGCGACCGTGCCTACGAGCGCGAGGGCTGGTACGAGGAGTGCCGCCTGCTCAAGGAGGAGCTCGAGAACTTCTACGGCATCACGATTACCGATGACGACCTGCGCGCTGCTGTGCGTCGCCGCAACCGCCTGCGTGCCGCCCAGCTCGAGATGTTTGCGCTGCAGGCCAACCAGCCGGCGGCCATGAGCGGCGTCGACCTGATGAGCACCATGTTTGCCGGTACGTTCAGCTTTGATATCGAGGCCTATACGCAGCAGCTGGAGCAGAAGGTCGCTGCCCTGCGCGAGGCTTACGACGCGGGCGAGCGCCCCGTTGTGGCGGATGCCAAGCGCATCCTTATCACCGGCTGCCCGGTGGGTGGCGTGATCAACAAGATCGGCCGCACCATCGAGTCCAACGGCGGCGTGGTCGTGTGCATGGACGACTGCTCGGGCGAGCGTACGGCCGCCATGATGATTGACCCCGACGCGCCCGATATCCTGCGCGCTATCGCCGATCGCTATCTGGACATCAACTGCTCGGTCATGACGCCCAACGACGGCCGCATGGACAACACGCTGGCCATGTGCGAGAAGTACCACGTCGACGGCGTCGTTGAGAGCGTGCTGCAGGCGTGCCACACCTTCAATGTGGAAAGCGCCCGCATGCAGGAGGCCGTCGAGGGCGCGGGCATTCCGTACATGAAGATCGAGACCGACTACAGCAACGGCGACATGGGCCAGATCGAGACGCGCATCGCCGCCTTTATCGAGACACTGTAGGACGAATGCGGCAAAGGGGTGGTCCCTTTGCCGCATGTGAAGGAGGATGCCGTGGTTGGCATTGGTATCGACATCGGCTCGACGGCTGCGAAGGCTGCGGTGGTGGAGGCGGATGACGCGATCGCGTGGACCTGCGTGATGCCGACGGGGTATTCGTCGGTCGATGCGGCCGAGCGCCTGCGCGCAGAGCTTGCTTCGGCCGGCTACGACGTGGCGGCCGACGACGTGCGTGTGGTCGCGACCGGTTACGGCCGTGTCGCCGTGCCCTATGCGCACAAGGTCGTGACCGAGATAACCTGCCATGGCACCGGCGCTGTGGCGCTCTTTGGCGACCACGGCACCGTGATCGACGTGGGCGGCCAGGACACCAAGGTCATCCAACTTAAAGGCGGCCGCGTGGCCAAGTTTGCCATGAACGACAAGTGCGCTGCCGGTACGGGGCGCTTTTTGGAGATCATGGCCGATCGTCTGGGCATTTCTCAGCAGCAGATGGCAGACCTTGCCCGCTCCGGTGAGCCAACCAAGATCAGCAGCATGTGTACGGTGTTTGCCGAAAGCGAGGTCATTAGTCTGATCGGTCGCGGTGAGCCGCGCGAGAACATCGCGCGCGGTGTGATCGAAAGCGTCGTGTCGCGCGTGGCGACTATGGCCGGGCAGGCAGCGGGCGCCCCGTACTACCTGACCGGCGGCCTGTGCGAGAACGCTTACGTTGTGGAGCGGCTGGGAGCGCTGCTGGGCTCGCCGGTGACCACCTCGCCCGAAGCCCGTTTTGCCGGCGCCATCGGCGCGGCGATTCGCGCGCAGGCACTCGGCTGATATGCAGGACGTAGATTCGCGTTCATGCGTATACTGGGATGAAATGACTGACCGATGAAAGGAGGTATCGATGGCAGAGGACACGATTAGGCTCACGTCTATGACCGCCGCGAGCGGCTGAGCCGCTAAGTTGGCTCCTGGAGCCCTCGCCCAGGTCCTGGGCGACTTACCCAATGTGCATAACGACAACCTGCTCGTGGGATTCGATACCTCCGACGATGCGAGTGTCTTTCGCGTTGGCGAAAACCTGGGACTCGTGCAGTCCATCGACTTCTTTCCGCCGATGGTCGACGATCCGTTCCTGTTTGGCCAAATCGCCGCGGCCAACTCGCTGTCGGACATCTACGCCATGGGCGGTACGCCGAGCCATGCCATGAACCTGCTGTGCATCCCTAATTGCCTGGGCGTTGAGGTTGCGGGGCAGATTTTGGCGGGCGGCGCCGACAAGTGCGTTGAGGCCGGCTGCACCATCGCGGGTGGCCACACCATCAACGACGACGAGCCCAAGTACGGTCTGTCCGTGAGCGGTTTTGTCCCGCTCAATCGCATGCTCGCCAACAGCGGCGCGCGCGTGGGCGATGCTCTGTTGCTGACCAAGGCGGTCGGCTCCGGCATCATCACTACGGCCATTAAGGGCGAGCTCATCGAGCAGGATGAGGCCGCAGCGATGTTTGACTCGATGCGCACCCTCAACGAGGCACCGATTCGCCTTGCCGACGGACTCGACCTTCACGGCTGTACCGACGTTACGGGCTTTGGCCTGATTGGACATGCGTGTGAGATGGCTGAGGGATCGGGCGTGCAGATTGAGCTTGCGTCTGGGGCGGTGCCACTCTTTGACCAGGTGCTCGACATGGCGCGACTGGGCATTATCCCGGCGGGCGCCTACCGAAACCAGGACTTCTTTGGCCCACGTGTGGCTGCCGACGATGACCTGGAGCCGGGCATGCTGGATGCACTGTACGATCCGCAGACGTCTGGTGGCCTGCTCATCGCGGCGCCTGCCGCCGATGTGGATGAGCTTGCGCGCCGCCTGCATGCCGAGGGTCGCATCGCCGCCGTTGTCGGTCGCGTATGCGAGGCAGAGCCGGGCGGTCCCGCTGTTCACGTTGTCCGCTAGCGGCGCGTTTATTGAACTATGTACTGTTTTAGAACGATGAACTCGAAAGGAAAACTATGTCTACCAAGATTGAAGTCAACGCCATGGGCGATGCCTGCCCGCTGCCCGTCGTCAAGACGCTCAAGGCCTTGAAGCAGCTTGAGGGCGAGGGCACCGTCGTGACCTCGGTCGATAACGAGACCGCCGTCAAGAATATCTCCAAGATGGCGCAGGAGAAGGGCTGCACGGCCTCGGTCGAGAAGGTCGCGGATGCCGAGTGGCACGTGACCGTCGCGACCGCCGGCGCCGTTGCCGTGGCCGATCCCGAGCAGGACGGCGCCGCCTTCTGCGACGCCAACGCCGACAAGGGCAAGCTGGTCATTTCCGTCTACACCGATTGCATGGGCCGTGGTGACGACGAGCTGGGCCACAAGCTCATGAAGGCGTTCATCTTTGCCGTGACGCAGCAGGAGGAGCTACCCGCGACCATGCTGTTCTACAACGGCGGCGCAAAGCTCACCGTAGAGGGCTCGCCGGTGCTCGACGACCTCAAGGCCCTGGCCGAGCAGGGTGCGGAGATCCTTACCTGCGGCACCTGCCTCGATCACTTTGGCATTAAGGACCAGCTCGCGGTGGGCGAGGTCACCAACATGTACGTGATCGTGGAGAAGATGGAGCAGGCCGTGCGCGTCGTGCGCCCGTAACGCTTGGGCGGGATTGCCATGAGAGAGAAGCGCCCGGCGCTGGTCATCACGTTTCCCACCACGGCGGCCGCCATGGGTTGCGAGGCCCTGTGCACCGAACGCGGCCTTCCCGGACGCACGATTCCCGTGCCGGGGGAGGTCGCTGCCGGCTGTGGTCTGGCGTGGAAGGCCCTGCCTGCGGATGAGGAACTGCTGCGCGGCGAGCTTGCTGCGGCCGGCGTTCCCACCGAGGGCTTTACCGTGATCGACATGTGGGAGGTCGTGCGATGATCTATCTGGATAACGCGGCGACGACCATGCATAAACTGCAAACGGTGGTTGATGCCGTGACGCAGGCGATGTGTTCGCTCGGCAATGCCGGGCGCGGCGCCACGTCGGGTGCGCTCGATGCCGCGCGTACGATTCACGGCTGCCGTGCCAAGCTCGCGCGCCTGCTGGGTTGTCCGCGTGCCGACCATGTGTGCTTTACGCCTAACTCCACGGCGGCGCTCAACACCGCCATCAATGGCGTGGTGCGCCCCGGCGACCGGGTGGTCACGACGATGCTCGAGCACAATTCCGTGCTTCGCCCGCTCAATCGCCTGGCGGCGGAGCAGGGCGTGGCTGTTGAGCACGCCGGCTGCGATGTGAACGGCGTGCTCGACTATGACGAGCTTGAGCGCTTGGTGACGCCGGGCACGCGTGCCGTGGTGGTGACGCATGCCTCCAACGTGACTGGCAATGCCGTTGACGTTGCGCGTGTGGCGGCTATGGCTCATGCGGCTGGTGCACTGGTGATTGTCGATGCGTCGCAGTCTGCCGGTGCGGCGAAGATTGACATGCAGGGCATGGGGCTCGACATTGTGTGCTTTACCGGCCACAAGGGGCTTATGGGTCCGCAGGGCACCGGTGGCCTGGCTGTGGCGGAGGGCATCGATGTGGCGCCGTGGGCCATGGGTGGCACGGGCGTGCATAGCTTCGATACTCTGCAACCGCTGGAGTGGCCGACGCGCCTGGAGGCGGGCACACTTAACGGCCATGGTATTGCCGGTCTTTCCGCTGGACTCGATTTTATCGAGACCCAGGGTGGGGTCGAGGCGATTGCTGCCCACGAGCGCGCGCTTGCTGATCGCTTCCTGGCCGGTGTGCGCGAAATTCCGGGCATTACGCTCTATGGCGCCTTTGACCAGCCGACGCACTCGTCGATCGTGTCGCTCAACGTGGGCGATATCGATTCGGCCGAGATTTCGGACGCGCTTATGCAAGGGTGGGGGATTGCGACCCGTCCCGGCGCCCATTGCGCCCCGCTCATGCACCGCGCGCTGGGAACCGAGCGCCAGGGTGTCGTGCGCTTCTCGTTTGGGTACTTCAACACGGATGACGAAGTCGACACGGCAATTGACGCCGTGCGCGATTTAGCCTGCTAAACACGCTCAAGCGTATATACTTTCGGGACGGGTGTTTTTGCCCGTCCCGTTTTTGTTTCGACCCGAAAGGTGTGCCTATGGCCTCATCCGCTCCGCGCGGTCTGCGCTCCGACCATGTCGTTACCGTCGGCATCGCTCTGTTCTCGATGCTCTTTGGTGCCGGCAACCTCATTATTCCGCCGCTTCTGGCACTGCAGGCAGGTTCTGCCACGCCGCTTGCCATGATCGGCTTTTTGATTGCCGCTATCGGCCTGCCCGTCATGGGCTTTATCGCCGTGGCGCTTGCCGGAACGGCGCGCGAGCTGGCCGGTCGCGTGCACCCCAAGTTTGGCGAGTTCTTCGTCGCGGCGGTGTATCTGGCGATCGGTCCGTGCCTGGCCATTCCTCGTACGAGCTCCACGGCCTTCGAGATGCTGGTGCCGCTGCTGCCCGAGGGCGTTTCGCTCGGCACGGCTCGCCTGGTGTTTGCCGTCGCCTTCTTCGTCGTCGCGTTTGCGCTTACGCTGCGCCCGGGCGTCATCACGCGCGTGCTCGGTCGCATTACGGGCCCCGCGCTCATCGCGCTCATCGTGCTGGTCGTGGGTGCCGCCGTGATCTCGCCCTTGGGACCGGCTGCCGCGCCGCAGGCTCCCTATGATGCGGGTGCTGCCGTGCAGGGCTTCTTGACCGGCTATCAGACGATGGACCTGCTTGCGTCGCTCGCCTTTGGCATCATCATCGCCGAGACTATCCATGAGCTCGGCGTTACCGACGATAAGCGCGTGGCATTCGAGATCTCGCGCTCCGGCGTGATCGCCGGCGTGCTCATGGCCATCATCTACTGCGGCCTGGCACTTGCCGGTATGCAGCTCGGCACCGTGATGCCCGATGCGACGAACGGCGCTGCCATCCTTGCCCGCTCGGCCTCCATGCACTTTGGTCTGGCCGGCACGGTCGTGGTCTTCGCGATCTTTTTCCTCGCCTGCATGAACGTGTGCATTGGCCTCATTAGCTGCTGCTCGCGTTACTTCTGCGAGACGTATGTGGTCGAAGGGGGAGCGGAGGCCTCCGAGGAGGACATGCGCCGTCCCTTTGCGGTTCTCGCCTTTGTGTTCGCAGCGTTTTCGTGCGTTCTCTCCAACGTGGGCCTCGACATGATCCTCATGTTCTCGGTGCCCATGCTCAACGCTTTGTATCCCGTTGCCATCGTGCTGGTACTGATGGGCCTGGTGCACGGCTTTTGCGACGCTCATCCGCAGGTGTGGGTCTGGGTCGGCGGCGTGGTTGCCGTGCAGAGTGTGATCACCTCGGTCCGCGACGCGTTCTTTGCGAGCGCGTGGTTGCCGTTCGATGCGTTGCCACTGGCGGACATTGGAGCTGCATGGGCGCCGGTCGCCGTGGCGGCGTTCGTGATTGGCCTGCTCCATAGCCAGTTTGTCGCACATTCGAGGAGCTAGGGTTTCTGCGCTTGCACAGGCGGGGAGTCTCCCCTATAATTTCCTTCGCTTTGGGACACGCAAGGTTTAGACCTTAGCTGCTCAACACCTTCGGGACGTGGCGCAGTTTGGTAGCGCGCCTGCTTTGGGAGCAGGATGTCGCAGGTTCAAATCCTGTCGTCCCGACCATATCTTGCGGGCGTAGTTCAATGGTAGAACCCCAGCCTTCCAAGCTGATGACGCGGGTTCGATTCCCGTCGCCCGCTCCACGAGATAGATAAACGGCTCTGGCCCCATTTGGGACCAGAGCCATTTTCATATACATGCCGAGACCCCACATCCCCTCCTAAGTTGCGGTGAAATACGGACTGTTTAGGCTATTGGGGATCCATTGGAGGCTGGGACAGCTAATTTGGGACGGGGCTTTTTTGACTGCCATGGCGATTTGCCGGACAAAAGTAGTCAAAAAGCCCCGTCCCAAAAGGACTGATCTGGTGCCGTGCCACGAAAACGGCCCATCTACTACGTTTGACCCGCAGGGGTCGTCCATAATGGCGTTTTCGGAAAATCGGCAAGCCGTCTACCTGCGGTTTTGATTTTCCAGATTTCGGCATGGTCGAGGCTAGTCGGTAAAACGTAGTAGATGGGCCTATTTCGTGGCGAACGGTATGAATCGCAGCCCAAGGCGGCTAGCTTCGGATAATCAGCTTAGGAGGGGATGGGGTTGATGGAGGGGGCGGTGCCGCTGCTTGTCGGTTAGTTGCGGGGGCGGTGGCGGAGCTTGTCGATGGTGGCGTCGGTGCTGCGGCTGCGGGCATCGGTGGCGCGTTCGCGGGCTTCGGTTGCGTTGATGCGTTTGCGGCGGTAGTCGATCATGCCTTGGATGATGGGTTTGCCAAAGCTCACGACATCATCGTTGTAGATGGCGGTTCGGGCTGCGAGGAGGCAGTCGGTAAAGTCCATATGGGTCTTGCCAAAGAGTTTGACGGCAAGGGCGACAACGGTTGGCTCGTCGACCATGACGTCATCGAGCAGCCTTTTCATGGCTGCAGCAATCTCAACGCGGGGAACCTTATAGACGTCGCGCAGCGTGACCACGACGCGCGTGATGATTTCGGGGTAGACACGAGCGGTGCGCGTGGCGATGACCTTGGCGGCGCGCGGTGACAGAACCTCGTCGTCGTCAAGCAGGTAGCGTAGGATGACGGTCTCGTCGATGATGGTGCTACTCATGGATATCTACTTCCTCGGGACCCAAAATCGAATCGTCGCTTTCTGTAGCAAGGTACTCAATCCAGGCATTGCGCTCCTCGGAGCGGCGATTGGGGTCACCATATGCTTTGAGCGACCCATAGGCGGCGGTGCCGTCCTTTGAGCGCACGGCGACCGGCTGAAAGGGAAGCTTGCGCATCAAAATGCTCTGCGCGACAAATAGACGGACGGCCTCGGCGAGCGATGTGCCCATGGCGTCGTAGAGACGCTCGGCATGCTGCTTGTCTTCCTCGCGAATGCGCACCTGCAGGATGGCTCGTTTTTGAGTCGATGACATCACTGGCCTCCCTTAATGAGCGTGCAATATGAATAGTCAAATACATCTTCGGCTAGTAATAGCCAATCTTATAACAACTACTTTATTGCACTAGAGTAATTAAGTGTGAACAATACTACAAACGTACTACATCCTTCAGAAGCGAGCGTGAAATCTTTCTTGGGCGTACGCGTGTAATACACTCACCTTTATATCCTATAGAGAATAATTCCAACCTGCTAAAACCCCTGCAATACACCCGTATTGCAGGGCCTACGCTCAAGTTTGCCCCCTGCAACTGCGTATATTCAACCTGTATACCGTTGGAGAAATTCTACCGAGTGCCTGTTTCGCCGCATGCATTCGATACGCCGATGCCAGGCCACGGGCGGCCTGGGGCAACGTCGGCAGAACCTCTCCAGCAAGGGATTCAGGAGGGAGTGAACAA
>CAKUGH010000023.1 GCA_934654605.1 uncultured Collinsella sp.
TGGACGTAAAACCGATGCATGAACTCGGTGACGATGATGGGGTCGCGATAGCCCTCGGTCACCTGGATGTCGTAGAGGTTGGACCACTTGCGGGCGAACTCGGTGTTGAACGGCAACAGGGGCATAAAGTTGCATGAAAAGGCGGACTGACGGCCCTTGGTGACTGTGCCGACGACCATTTCGAGCGGAATGTCCCTTAGGCCGACGCTCTCTCGCTGACCTAAGGGGAGCTGGGCAACGAGGCTATCGAGGTCCGTAAGGTAAGGGTGCTCGCTTTGACTGATGGCGTGGCGGCGTCCCTGCTCGCCGCGCTTGCGTGCTTGACGATAGGCCTCTTCCATGGCGTCTACTCCCTTAGTCGTTTAAACAACGATATGAACCATGGTACCACGATGCGAAACCACCACAAAGGTGCCTGTCCCCTTTGTGGTGGTTTTAGGCGATGATGGGGGCGATGGCGCGGATGCAGGCGTCGGCTGCCGTGAAGGTGGTGCTATCGTCGCTGACGATAAAGATGATTTTGCCCTTGACGCCAAAGTCGCCGATCTCGCTAAAGAGCACGTAGGGCTCCTTGTCAAAGCCCGAGATGGGAAGCACGGCGGCCTTGGTGGCGTCGGTGAGTTCATCTGCCAGCGCGTCCAGTGAAGCCCACTTGGACGTGTCCTTTACGGCAACGGGCACGGCAACGCGCCCAAAGGGCATCAAGTGCACGAGCGTGTTCTTGGAGATATTTGAGTTGGGGACGATGATAGTCTGCCCGCAGGCGTCCTCGATGGTCGTATGGCGCCAGGTGATATCTTGGACCACGCCCGATACGCCACCGACCTCGATATTGTCGCCGGGTTTGATGATGCCCATGAAGGTCACCTGCATGCCACCGATAAGGTTTGACAGCGTGTCCTGAAAGCCGAGTGAGATGGCGATGCCGCCGACGCCAAGAGCGGCGACGAGGGCGTTTGCGTTAATGCCAAAGCAGTTGTCGAGGATAAAGCTGCCGCCGATCATCCAGATGACGGCGCGCGCGATGTTGATGAAGATGCTTGATGAAGGGAGTGGGTTGTCGTCGCGGCTAAGCAGGTGACGCAGGGTCTTGGACGCGACCTTGGCGGCAACGGCGGTGCCGATAGCCAAGATGCCTGCCCAGATGATGTTGTGGACCCATCGTTGTGCAAAGAAATGAAGAATTGGCTCAAACAATTCCATGTAGGGAAACCTCCTCATGATCGTCCAACCATGATACCCACCAAGAAGCTCATCCGATCAAATTCGGACGGGCTTCTGTGCTCGATATAAGGGTTAACAAAAACCACCACAAAGGTGCCTGTCCCCTTTGTGGTGGTTTTCTAGGTCGTTAGCTCAGCAGCATGCGGTCGTTGGCGAGCTCGCCGCCCGAGACCTCCTCGAACTTCTGGAGCAGGTCGGCGACGGTGAGCGACTTTTTCTCGTCGCCGGCCACGTCGTAGATAACATGGCCCTCGTGCATCATGATCAGGCGATTGCCCAGACGGATGGCGTCGTTCATGTTATGCGTGACCATGAGTGTGGTCAGGTGGTTCTCGTCGACGATCTCCTCGGTCAGGTTGAGCACCTTAGAAGCCGTCTTGGGGTCGAGTGCGGCGGTGTGCTCGTCGAGCAGCAGCAGACGCGGCTTGGTGAGCGTGGCCATCAGCAGGGTGAGTGCCTGGCGCTGGCCGCCCGAGAGCAGACCGACCTTGGCGTTGAGGCGTGTGTCCAGGCCAAGGTCCAGGCGTTTGAGCAGCTCAACGTACTCGTCCTTTTCTGCCTTGGTGACGCCCCACGAAAGGCCGCGACGCTGGCCGCGGCGCTTGGCGAGGGCTAGATTCTCGGCAATCTGCATGTCTGCTGCGGTGCCGCGCATGGGGTCCTGGAACACACGGCCCAGGTACTTGGCGCGCTGCGACTCGCTCAGACGCGAGATATCGTTGCCGTCGAGCTCGATAACGCCCGAATCGAGCGGATACACGCCGGCGATCATGTTGAGCAGCGTGGACTTGCCAGCGCCGTTGCCGCCAATCACGGTCACAAAGTCGCCGTCGTTAAGGGTAAGGTCGACGCCGGTGAGTGCGCGCTTCTCGGTGACGGCGCCCTTGTTAAAGGTTTTCTTGACGTGCGAGAGCTTAAGCATCTGCCTCATCCCCCTTCGTGTAGGAGCTGCGGAGCTTATAGCGCTCCCAAACCACGGGCACGCACAGGGCCACGGCAACGATCACGGCGGAGAGCAGCTTCATGTCGTTGGCGTCCATGCCCAGCTGCAGCACGATGGCGCGAATGAGGAAGTACACCACGGAGCCAAAGACGGCAGAGGCAAGACGGACGCTAAACTGCGTCAGACCGCCGGGCAGCAGGCGGCCGAGCACCTCGCCGATAACAATGGCAGCAAGACCGATAACGATGGCGCCGGTGCCCATGCCAATGTCAGCGTACTTCTGGCTCTGGCAGATGAGCGCACCCGAAAGGCCGATAAGGGCGTTGGAGAGCACGAGGGCGATCATCTTGGTGGAGTTGGTGTTGACGCCCAGGGCGCGGATCATGTACTCGTTGTTGCCGGTGGCACGCAGCGCCGAGCCGATCTCGGTGCCAAAGAACCAGTACAGGATGGCGACGATGGCCACGGCCAGCACAATGCCCAGGATGATGGCGACGGTGGACTGCGGCAGGCCCGTCATGTGGCTGACGGATGAGAAGATAGTGCCCTTGGCAAGGATGGGCGTGTTGGACTTGCCCATGATGCGCAGGTTGATGGACCACAGACTGATCTGCGTGAGGATTCCGGCGAGGATTGCAGGAATCTCAAAAACGGTGGTCAAGATGCCCGTGACGGCGCCCGCGATGGCGCCGGCGCACATGCCGGCCAGCACGGCGAGCAAGGGGTCGACGTTATTGTTGACGATGAGCACGGCGCAAACGCAGCCGCCGAGGGCAAAGCTGCCGTCGCAGGTCATATCGGGGATGTCGAGCAGGCGGAACGTGATAAACACGCCAAGCACCATAATGCCCCAGAGGACGCCCTGCGAAACGGCGCCCTGCAATGCAATGAGCATGCTTCATACCTCCTAGGATAGGGTGGACACGTGATTTTCCATAATAGCGGTACCAATGCATAAAAGAGCGGTGGACAGACGTTTTGTTTTACCTGAAACAAGCAGGGCGAACGCCGGTCTTTAGCGTTCGCCCCAATGACTCAGATATTGAATAACGCAGCAGTGGCGCGCGTGCGGGCCCTAGACGCGTTACCGCGCATGGCGCTACGCTTCCAGAGCGGAAAGGTCGATACCCAGAGCCTCGGCCATCTCGTCGTTTTTGACGACGACCAGGTCCTTGCTCGAGAGGTGCTTGATCGGCATATCCTCGGGCTTGGCCTCGCCCTTCAGGATCTTGACGGCCATCTCGCCTGCAGCGTAGCCCAGGTCCTCATAGTTGATGGAGAGGGTGAACAGGCCGCCGGCCTTGCACATGCCCTCCTCGCCAGTCACGAAGGGGAGCTTGTTTTCCTTGCAGATCTGGCCGACCTGCGAAGCGCCCGCGGCGATGGTGTTGTCGGTGGGGGAGTACAGCGCGTCGACCTTGCCCACGGCGGACTCGACGACGGACTGAATCTCGTTGGAGCTCGAGACGGTGAAGTCGGTGTACTCCAGGCCTAGCTTGTCGAGCTCCTTCTTGGCGGCCTTGATCTGGACGTCGGAGTTGGATTCGGCGGTGCAGTAGAGCAGGCCGACCTTCTTAACGTCGGGCAGGACCTTCTGCATCATCTCGAGCTGCTCGGCGACCGGGGTGAGGTCGGAAGCGCCCGTGACGTTGGTGCCGGGCTTGTCGTTGTCCTGGACCAGGCCGGAGGCGGCGTAGTCGGTGATGGCGCAGCCAACGATGGGGATATCAGCGGTGGCGCCGGCGGCAGCCTGCGCGGCGGGCGTAGCGATGGCATAGATCAGGTCGACGCCGTCGCCTACGAACTTGTCGGCAATGGACTTGCACGTGGACTGGTCGTTCTGGGCGTTCTTCTGGTCGATCTTGACCTTGAGACCGCTCTTCTTAATGGCCTTGACGAAGCCGTCGTTGGCGGCATCGAGTGCGGAGTGCTCGGTGAGCTGCAGAACGCCGACGGTGTAGTCGGAACCGGCGGCAGCGGAGCCGGAACCAGAGTTGCCGCCGCATCCGGCGAGCGGAGCGAGCGCGAGCAGGCCAGCGGAGACAAGAAGGCTCCTGCGGCTGATGGTGATGTCCTTCATATCATTACCCCCAGTATAAAAATGGCTGGAAACACTGCACTAGGAAAAAGTGCAAGTGGGACTATAGTAACGCCGATGTCCATTTTTACAATAACCTGGCGGGTTTTTTAATACTGAACCGGATGGACGGTGCTGAGGAACGACGGACGGTAACGGGGTTTACGCTGCGGGCGCGGGGCTGTCTTCTTCGTCTAGCGCGGCAAAGAGTTTCTTGCCGTCGAGCAAACGCGTGCTGACGTTTCTCATGCGGCTGACCTCAACGGTGCGCAGGGTATCGTCGGCGCCTCGGGTGTTGTAGACCGTTCCCAGCAGATACGAGACGCCATCGCGCTGCCTGATGGCAAAGGGCCGGACCGTCATCCGCACCACCTCGGTTTCGCCTCGGGTCAGGACGTTTGAGATATCAAAGCTGACAGTTGTTCCATGGTCGATGGCCTGTTCGACGAGCTCGCACGTGTCGATACGCTTGGCGTGCGGACGCGCTGTCTTGATGGGCACGTCGTTGGCGGCCGGTGTCGGTTCGGGCATATCGAGATAGCCGCGAACATCGGCGCTCGCCATGGCGACCAGGTGCTGCGCCATGCTTTTTCGAATGGCTATGGGCGTCGATCGGTTGCGCATGACCATGCCATGGAGCCGTATGATCTCCTCGTCAGCAAGCGGGCGGGTGAGGAGCCGATAGCCCACGCCGCGTTTATAGTCGATTTCGTATCCGGCGTGACGAAGTGCGGATATCGAGGTATAGATGCTGCGGCGTGCCGCCGAGATGGGCATGCGGGCGGGGTCGTCGGGATGGGCGAGGAGCTCGACCAGCTCGTCGGAAAGCAGCGCCTTGTCCTCGCCGGTGTTCTCGCTCAAAAGCTGCAGGATGCGCACGGCGCGATAGGCTGCCATCGAGGCGGAGCCTCTGGTCGTGGTCTCGTAGTTTTCAACAACGGTTTCGGTCATAGCGCCCACGTCCTTTCCTTTTTTGGTGATGGCAGATCAGAGCCTAGGGCGCGGAGCCTGGCCAAGGACGCGTGGCGCCTTGGACGGTCGATGGTTGCCGGCAAACGGCGGGTCGAGTTTTCAACAACCCTGCCCAACTGACCAAAACCTTGCCAAAAGCTTGACGGATGCTGTTGAAAAAAGCGCCTCTCGGCCGATGTCGAGAGACGCTTGTGCGATGAGCGTTGCGCGTGGCGACGCGAGCTAGTGCCCGACGATTAGAAGTCGGCGTTGCCCACGGTGCGCGGGTGCGGCAGGACGTCGCGGATGTTGCCTACGCCGGTGAGGTACATCACCAAGCGCTCGAAGCCCAGACCGTAGCCGGCGTGCTTGCAGGAACCGTAGCGGCGCAGGTCAAGGTAGTACTTGTACTGCTCGGGATTCATACCCAGGTCCTTGATGCGGGCCTCGAGCAGATCCAGGCGCTCCTCGCGCTGGGAGCCGCCGATAATCTCGCCGATACCCGGAACCAGACAGTCGGCGGCGGCGACGGTCTTGCCGTCCTCGTTCATGCGCATGTAGAAAGCCTTGATCTCGGCCGGGTAGTCGGTTACGAAGGTCGGGCGCTTAAAGTGCTCCTCGGTCAGGAAACGCTCGTGCTCGGTTTGCAGGTCGATGCCCCAGCTCACGGGATAGTCAAACTTGTGACCGGCGGCGACGGCCTGCTCCAGGATTTCGACGGCCTCGGTATAGGTGACGCGGGCAAAGTCGGAGTTGGCGACATGGTCCAGGCGCTCAAGCAGACCCTTGTCCACAAACTTGTTGAGCATATTGAGCTCGTCGGGGCAGGTGGCCATGACGTCCTTAAGGACGTACTTGAGCATGGCCTCAGCGTTGTCCATGTAGTCGTTGAGGTCGGCAAAGGCCATTTCGGGCTCGATCATCCAAAACTCGGCGGCATGGCGCGTGGTGTTGGAGTTTTCGGCGCGGAAGGTGGGGCCAAAGGTGTACACGTCGCCAAAGGCCATGGCAAAGTTTTCGGCATTGAGCTGGCCGGAAACGGTGAGGCTCGCATGCTTGCCAAAGAAGTCCTGACTCCAGTCGACCTCGCCGGCCTCGGTGAGGGGCGGGTTTTTGGGGTCGAGCGTGGTCACGCGGAACATCTCGCCGGCGCCCTCGCAGTCACTCGTGGTGATGATGGGGGTGTTGACGTAGACAAAGCCCTGCTCCTGGAAGAAGCGGTGGATGGCGGCAGCCGCGACAGAGCGGATGCGGAACACGGCGCGGAACAGGTTGGTGCGCGGGCGCAGGTGCTGCTGGGTGCGCAGGAACTCGACGGTTGCGCGCTTCTTCTGCAGCGGGTAATCCGGGGCGCTCGTGCCCTCGACCTCGATGGAGGTGGCAGAAAGCTCGAAGGGCTGGGGCGCATCGGGGGTCAGCTTGACGGTGCCGGTGCAGATGAGGGCGGCCGAGACGTTTTGGTGGGCGATCTCGTCGTAGTTGCCGAGTGCCTCGCGGTTCATGACGACCTGCAGGTCGCGGAAGCAGCTGCCGTCGTTGAGTGTAACGAAGCCAAAGTTCTTCATGTCGCGGACGGACTTGACCCAGCCGGCAACGGTGACGGTCTGGCCACCGAGCGACTCGGCATCGGCATAGAGCTGCGCGATTTTGGTGCGGTTCACGTATCCTCCCATAACGGTTGTACGGATTATTTCCAAACAGTTAACCATTCTAACCCGCGAGTGGGGGCGTAGCAAAACGTCAGGTGTGATGTATGGGCGCGACGTGGGCACCGCGCAAGCGCCGATTTTGCGGTGCCTAGTGCCCGCAGATGGCTTGGCGTATGAGGGCAGCGTAGGTGTCGATTCCCGCCTGGGTGAGGTGTGTGCCGTCGTCGACAAGGTATTCGCTGTGGCCCTCTGAGGTGCCGTTCCAGTCGATGACGCCGGCGTTGTCGTTTTGGGCGCAGACGTCGCGAATCGTCTGGTTATTGCGGTCCTGTAGCTCGAGCGGTACGCGCACGGTCACAAAGTAGATGGGCTTGCCGCCCACGGCATTAATCACGTCCTGCACTTGCTGGGGGTCTCGGATGAGGCCGTTGGTGCCAAGCGCGCAGATGACCACGCTTGGATCGTAGTTGGCACTGTCCTGTGCATAGACATCCTGGAAGGTGTAGAACTGGCGGCTCACCACGCCGTCGATGTACGCGTTGGGAAGCGCCGCCTGAATGCCAGACTGTGCGCCCGCAGTGACCGAGTCGCCGATCATGAGCACGCGGGCGTCGCAGGTCCCGGTTGCCTCGTCGTAGGTAAAGCTCTTCCAGTCCAAGTTCTTGGGGACCTTTTCGGCGATAGGTCCCTCTTTGGGTTTTTGTTTGGTGGCGTCATCGGATGCGGTGTCGCTGGGCTGGGAGTCTTTACCGGATGCGGGCTCGGCGCTCTTGTCGTTGACTCCGTTGTCCTGGGACGAGGTCGCGTTCTGGGCAAGCTCGGGACGGAGCTGCTCGGCGCGGGCGGTGGCGATGCCTGCCCAGTCAAGCGGCGCGAAGGTAAGTGCGGCGACGCATGCGGCGCCAAGCGCGGGGAGCACCATGGCGGGCGTGAGGACGTGCTTTCTTGCCGTGCTGTCCTGTTGGGCCGGCTTGTGGGACCAAGGGCGTTCGACTAGTCGATAGAAAACCTCGGCTACCGCAAGGATCAGTACAAGCTGTAATACCTGCTCCCACCAGGCGATGCGGGTAGTGCGGGTTGCGGGGTTCATAAGAAGCAGTAGGGGATAGTGCACCAGATAAACCGAGAACGAACGCTGTCCCAACCAGATGAGTGGTTTGGCCGACAGCAGGCGGCGCACGATGCACTCCGTATTCTGCACGCAGATGATGAGGAGTCCGGTAACGAGGGCAAACAGCAAAAAGCCGCCGCGGTAGAGCAGGGGGTTCTCTCCGGTCAGCGTGAACGCGCCGACTATGACGGCAGCGAGCCACGCGATAGAAATCGCGTTGACCTTTGAGATGCCCTTGTTGGCGCCGGGGGTATGGATGTCACCGCTCAGCATCTCGCGCAGACGCGGCGCGGCGATGGCGGCTAAGGCTCCGCATAGAAGCTCGGCAGCACGGGCGTCGGTTCCGTAGTAGACGCGCGATGTGTCGGCGGTGGGATTAAACATGAGGACCATGGCTGCCGTCGATACAAGCGCGAATGCGATCGTGATGCCGATGGCGGTGTTGCGAGACCTGGTTTTGCTGCACAGCGCCATAAGGATGACCGGCCATACCAGATGGAACTGCATAGTGACAGCACAGAACCACAGGTGCGTGAGCGGCGAGGGGAGCCCCGCGGCGGCGAAATACGAGACGTTGCGGAAGATGTAGAACCAGTTGCTCAAAAAGAGTGCCGATGGCAGGGCGTCCTGCTGCACCTTAGGGAGTAGGCTCGGGGCCGCGATGTAGGTGGCGAAGGCGGTAAGCGCGATGGTCACGACGATCGGCGGCATCATGCGTGCAATGCGGCGGCAGATATAGCGCGGGTACGAGAATCCGTCGCGTGCCGTGGCTCGCATAATGCTTTTGGTGGCGAGATAGCCACTCAGCGTAAAGAAGAGTGTAACGCCCAAAAAACCGCCGATCAGGCGGCTGGGGCGAAGGTGATATAGGACGACGCCGGCGATGGCGAGGGCGCGAAGCCCGTCGAGCGCGACGATGCGTTGGTTGCGTTGAGGCGCGGCATGTGCGGCGCCCGTGGGTGTGTTTTGCATCGATCTTTCCTCCAATGTCGACCTAGCAGTCTAGCGCTCTGCGCGGACAAAGGAAGGGGGTTCGTGCGGTTGAACAACATGCCGCGGGGCGATGCTTCGCTACGCAAAAGCCGCACCTGCGTTGATGCTCAGCTGCCTATATAGAAACGTTTCAGAACCTCTACATAGGCAAAAACAACAACACAGATGCGGCAAAGATGCACGGGTGGTTGAGCCTTTATGCGATGATGATCGGCTACTTGGTCTTGGCAACCAGCAGCGGATCGCCAAGCTTGACGAGCGGATTGCCGCCGATAAGCGTGCCAGACTCGCCGACGTGGTCGATGCTCTTGAGGCGGTCGAGCTCAGAGATGATGACGGTCACGATGTCCTCGTGACCGGCGGCCTTGATAGCGTCGCGGTCGAAGCTGATGAGCGGCTGGCCTGCCTTGACCGTGTCGCCCATCTCGACAAAGCGGGCAAAACCCTTGCCGTTCATTTCCACGGTGCCCAGGCCGACGTGGATGAACACGCGCAGGCCGTCCTCGGTAATCATGCCGATGGAGTGGTTGGTGACGGTGGTGGCGCCGATACGGCCGTTGGCGGGGGCGTAAATGGTGCCGGTAATGGGCTCGATGCCGTAACCCTGGCCGAGCATGCCCGAGGCGATGGTCTCGTCGGGAACCTCACTCAGATTGACGAGCACGCCGTTGACGGGAGCGTAGATGACGCCTTCGCGGGTGGCGAAGCTTGCTGCGGGCGGAACGGACGCCTCGCCCGACGAAGTGAACGTGGACTTGAGCGAATCGAGCAGACCCATAGATGCCTCCAACGTATCAGGCGTGCATGTTGCACGCGTGTGGTTTGCCGGAAACGTTTCGTACGTGTTTCCCAGCACGGTCAGCGCTCCTATTTTACGCTGCTTAACGATGCCTCTGAACAGCGATTTTGTGATATATCAGTTGAAGGCCAACTTATTGCGGGGGTGTTTCTGCGCCGCGGGCTCAAGTGGGGTACGCTAAGGTGCGAAAAACGAGTGCGCACGAATCGCACGGAGGGAGCACCTATGATTATTGAGAACCATGCGCTGTGGGGCGAGGAGCCGACCGAGGATTATCCGGCGACGTTTACGTATCTGGGTGCCGAGCCGCTGCCCGACAAGCCCAATGGCCGCCGCCCCGCGGTGATCATCTGCGGCGGAGGCGGGTTTACGCATATCGCTCCGCACGAGCAGGACCCGGTGGCGTTTGCGTTTTTGGACCGCGGCTACCAGGCCTTTGTGCTCAACTATGTGACGAGCGCCACGGGCGACGTGAGCTTTCCTCACCCGCAGGCGGACCTTGCCAAGATGGTCGCTACCGTGCGCGCCAACGCCGACGAGTGGCATGTCGATCCCAAGCGCGTGTGCATCGTGGGTTTCTCGGCGGGAGGCATGATCTGCGCCTCGTTGGCAACGCAGTGGAAGACCGGACCCTTCGCGGGCCTTGCCGGGGCTCGTCCGGAGGATATTCGTCCCGACGCCGTGGTGCTGGGCTATCCGTTGCTCGACCTTGCCTATGTGCGCGATATGCAGACGCGCGACCCGCGCATCGACCTGCGCGTGCCCAAGACGGGTGGCAAGACGGGGCGCGATTTGCTCAACGACTATCTGTCGATGGTGACGGGCGGCGAGGCGACCGATGAGCACCTGGCCGACATTTGCCCTACCACGCACGTTTCGCGCCAGATGCCCCCGACCTTTGTGTGGGGCGTTTCGGACGACAAGACGGCGCCGATCGCGCAGGTCTACCCGTTTGCGCAGCGCATGGCCGAGGAGGGTGTTGCATGCGAGATGCACGTCTTTGACCAGGGTGGCCACGGCCTTTCGCTCGGCAACGCCAATACCGCGGTCGACAACGAGGACAAGCAGGTGGCAGTCCGTCCCTGGATCCGCCTGGCATTCCGCTTCCTGGAGCGCCACGGGTTTTAGTTACGGCGTTTTACCAAACGCCGTAACCACTTGACGCTGCAAGCCCGCTAGGGCGGCAATCTGCCTTTCAACTTCGGCGGCATGACCAGAAGGTCAATGCCGCCTCGTTTCAAGGCACCTTGCTCGCTCCGGCGGGCTTTCGCTGTCGGTTCCAAGACATTGGCATTGTCCTAGCTGTCAAGGGCTTGGTGCAAAGTAATCCGTCTCCCTTGCACCAATCTGTCGATTGAACATCGTTGTGTGTTCGCGCTATCATGCGTGGTTAAATGGTTAGCCATGGCAAACGGTTAGCTAAGATAAACAAAATGCAACGCCCTGTGGGCGCCGGGGGAGGAACACGGACGTGAAGCTCGATACGCTCGAGATTGGAAAGGACGCCGTTGTCGCATCGGTGGCATCGGACGACCAGGCACTCCGACAACATATTTTGGACATGGGCCTAACACCGGGCACCGAAGTCACCATGATGAAGTACGCCCCCATGGGCGACCCGCTCGAGATTCGCCTGCGTGGCTACGAGTTGACGCTGCGCAAGGACGATGCCGCTCGCATCGAGCTCGTGGGTGTTCACGACACCGATACGGGTCCGCGCGCTAACGCCGCAATCGGCACGACGGAGCACCCGGCACTCGGCGAGGGAACGTATTCGCCCCGTGCGGCCAAGACGGCCGTGCCCGAGGGCGCACCGCTTCATTTTGCCCTTGCCGGCAACCAAAACTGCGGCAAGACTACGTTGTTCAACCAGCTGACGGGCTCCAACCAGCACGTCGGCAACTTTCCTGGCGTGACGGTCGACCGCAAGGACGGCACTATTCGTAACCATCCCGAGGCGGGCGTTACCGACCTGCCCGGCATTTACTCCCTGTCGCCGTACACGGGCGAAGAGATCGTCAGCCGCCAATTCATCTTGGACGAAAACCCCGACGCCATCATCGATATCATCGACGCCACCAACATCGAGCGTAACCTGTACCTGACGCTGCAGCTTATGGAGCTCGACCGCCCCATGGTCATCGCGCTCAACATGATGGACGAGGTGACGGCTAACGGCGGTGCCGTGGACGTCAACCTGCTCGAGAGCCTGTTGGGCGTGCCCGTTGTCCCCATTAGCGCTGCCCGCAACGAGGGCATCGGCGAGTTGGTGGATCATGCCTTGCACGTGGCGCGGTTCCGCGAGCGCCCCGGTCGCCTGGACTTCTGCGCGCCCGATGGTCCAGACGGCGGCGCGCTGCATCGCTGCATTCACGGCATCGCCAACCTTATCGAGGACCATGCCGCGACGGCGCATATTCCGGTGCGTTTTGCGGCGACCAAGTTGGTTGAGGGCGACGAGCTGGTAACCGAGGCGCTTCACCTGGATCGCAACGAGCTCGATGCCATCGAGCACATCATTACCCAGATGGAGGGCGAGGCCGGCACCGATCGCCTGTCCGCGCTGGCCGATATGCGCTTTAGCTTTATTGGCGACGTGTGCGGGCGTTGCGTCGTCAAGCCGCACGAGAGCCGCGAGCACGTGCGCTCCGTCAAGATCGACCGCATCCTGACGGGTCGCTACACGGCCATTCCGGCGTTCCTGGTGATCATGGGTCTCGTCTTTTGGCTGACGTTTGGCGTGATCGGCGCGGCGTTGCAGGGACTCATGGAGGACGGCATCGCTGCCATCATCGCCTCGGCCGATGCGGGCCTCAAGGCGTTCGGCACCAACGACGTGGTGCGCTCGCTGGCTGTCGACGGTGTGCTTACGGGCGTGGGCAGCGTGCTGACCTTCCTGCCGATTATCGTCGTGCTCTTTTTGTTCCTCTCCATTCTGGAAGACTCCGGATACATGGCGCGCGTGGCCTTTGTCATGGATAAAGTGCTGCGTCGCTTTGGCCTGTCGGGCCGTAGCTTCGTGCCTATGCTCGTCGGTTTTGGCTGCACCGTGCCGGCAATCATGTCGACCCGTACGCTCCCATCCGAGCACGACCGCAAGATGACGGTCATGCTCACGCCGTTCATGAGCTGTTCGGCCAAATTGCCGGTCTACGGCCTGCTGTGCGGGGCGTTTTTCCCGCAGGCGACAGTTCCCGCCATGGTCTCGCTCTATCTGATTGGCATTGCGGTCGGTTGCATCGCGGCTTTGGTGCTCAACCGCACGGCATTTAAGGGCGACCCAGTGCCGTTTATCATGGAGCTTCCCAATTACCGCTTGCCGAGCGTCAAGACGACGGTGATGCTCGCGTGGGATAAGGCCAAGGACTTTATTACCAAGGCCTTTACCATTATCTTTGCCGCTACCGTGGTCATCTGGTTCCTTCAGACGTTCGACATTCGCTTTAATGTGGTCGCCGATCAGTCGCAGAGTCTACTTGCCGGTCTGGGTAGCATTATCGCTCCGCTGCTAGCGCCGCTCGGCTTTGGCGACTGGCGTGCATCCACGGCGCTCGTCACCGGACTTATTGCCAAAGAGAGTGTCATCTCGACCCTCACCGTGCTTTTGGGCGCAACCTCGCCCGCGGCACTGTCGACCATGTTTTCGCCGTTCACTGCCTATGTGTTCCTGGTCTTTACGCTGCTGTATCCGCCGTGCGTGGCCGCCATCGGCGCCGTTAAGAGTGAGCTGGGCGGACGCTACGCCGTGGCGGTGTTCGCGTTCCAGGTGGCGGTCGCTTGGATCGTGGCGTTTGTCGTGCACTCGGCGGGCATATTGCTGGGGTTGGCTTAGTTATTTATTAACGGCGCAACCTTTGTGTATTGAGTTGATTTCGGCCCTGCATCTGTACTGACGGATGCGGGGCCGTTGCTATATAATCGCCCACCGCTCAAGACAATCGGAGAGGTTTTCCTATATGGCTCAGGCAAGACAAGATGGCATCTCACTCAAGCAGTGGCTCCCGCTCATCGGGCTCACCTGCTGTGCGTTCGTGTTCAACACGTCGGAGTTCATGCCCATCGGCCTTCTGACTGATATTGCCGCGTCGTTCTCGCTCACCGAGGCCCAGGCAGGCATCATGATTTCGGTCTACGCCTGGGGCGTCATGCTGCTGTCGCTGCCGCTTATGGTGTTTGCCTCGCGCTTTGAGTTCAAGCGTATGCTGCTCGGCGTGCTCGCCGTGTTCTCCTTGGGCCAGTTCCTGTCCGCTGCGGCACCGACATATCCCATCCTGGTCTGCGCGCGCCTGGTGGTCGCCTGCGCGCATGCCGTGTTCTGGTCAGTCGCCTCGATTATGGCCTCGCGCCTGGTCGACACCCGTCACGGGGCACTTGCCATCAGCATGATCGCCACGGGCTCGTCCATCGCGCAGATCTTCGGCCTGCCCCTCGGCCGCGCCATTGGCCTGGCCGTGGGCTGGCGTATGACGTTTGCCGTGGTTGGGACTCTCTCTGCCGCTGCGGTGGTGTACCAGGCCACGGTGTTCCCGGCCATGCCGGCGGGTGAGCGCTTTACCGTCAAACAGCTGCCCGTGCTGCTCAAGAATCCGTTCCTGATCGCGCTCTACGCGGTCACGGTATTTATGGCGACCGGCTACTACGCGGGTTACAGCTATATCGAGCCGTTCCTGGCGCAGGTCGCGCACGTCGACGCGAGCGCCATCACCATGACGCTGACGGCGTTTGGCTGCTCCGGCCTGGTGGGCAGCTGGCTGTTTGGCCGCCTGTTCGACGGGCACCGCTTCCCGTTCTTGGCTATTACGCTCTCCGGCGTGCCGGCGGCCCTGCTGCTCATGGGTCCGGTTGCATCGTCGCTCGTCGCCGTTCTCGCTGTTTGTGCGCTATGGGGCTGCTGCGCCACGGCCTTCAATGTGGCGTTCCAGGCCGAGCTCATCAAGTACACGCCGGCGGACTCGTCGGCTGTCGCCATGTCGATCTTCTCGGGCCTGTTCAATCTGGGTATCGGCACGGGCACCGCGATCGGCGGCGCCGTGGTGTCGGGTCCCGGTATCGCTTGGATCGGCTTCGCGGGCGGGGCGATTGCCGTCGTGGGCGTCATCCTCGCCATCACCGTACTGTTCCCAGCCATACGCCGCGCAAAGCCCGTCGCCTAGCTACAACTCAGAAGGGGCTGGGGTAGCTAATTTGGGACGGGGCTATTTTAGCTACCTCGTTGAGCATACGTAAAAGAGGCCGAGGCCGCTCCGGTATGTGCTGGAGCGGCCTCGGTTTTCGTTTTTCTGTCTGCGTATGATCGACCTAGAGCTCGTCTTGGGGAACGACGGCCGTAAGTTTTTCGTTTTCAAATACCGCAGCAAGTCCGTGTTCGGGGTCAAAGCGATAGTTGCACATGAGTGCCGCTTTGCGAACATCATCGCTTCGAAGCACCACGATGCTGGTCGGAATAACGTATCTAAAGATATTCGTAACGGGGCTCTCAATCTGATCGCCGTCTCTTTCGAGACAATAATCTTCGATCGCTTCCTTGCTGCCCTCAACGGTATCCCAGCTTGCAAGCAGGGCGTCCTTTGCTTCCTTTTGAATGTCGAGGACGTCTTGGTCCGAGTTGCACTCGTAATAGACGGGGAGCGAGAAATCCCTGCCCCATAGATTCATGCTGTTAGTCATCGAAGCCGCCAATCTGATTCAGAATGTTTTTGATTTCGCTTACGCCGCCGAGATGGCTGCACACCTTGTGAACCTCGGTCGGAACAAGAGAGCACGTCTTCATGTCATTGTGCTCGTGCCAGGTGTATCCATTTGCCTCGCGCCATTTCTTGACATCCTGGTGCGTCCAATCATCTTTGCTGTCGCGGTGCTCGAGGCTCCAGGCTTTTGCGCATTCAATGTCTGCTTTTTCATAGTTGCCGACAATGCGCTCGCCGTTTTCGCTGCTCAGCGAAAGCCTATGCTGGCTCATGCCTTGTATGGTTACTTTCGCTTCAGAGATAGGGTTGAAGTCAGGAATTCCATCCTTGTAATTGATACCCTCAAGACCTTTGTTTCGAAGAATCTCGCGGACCCTATCGACTGTGGGAACAAACATCGACTCCCCCCGATCGCCCGACCATTTGCCATTGGGATTCTCCATGGTCGGCGTATGGTCCAGCCGTTCCTCATAAGTAGAAGGGTAGTCACACGATTCCACCGAGGGTCTAATCAATTTGTCGGGATCGATGGATTCGTTACGGCCGGCATTTTTAACCTCTGCCTTGGTTTCCTTTGATTCGGGGCCAATGAGTTTATCGGGATTGAACCCAAGTTTATCGCCTGGCTTGGCTACGCCGTCTTTCATTTGCTTGAACTCCATTAGCTCACCTCGCTATTCTCGTTCCAGTTGTGCCAATCGGAATATGCTTGGGTATCTTGCATTTGCAGACACAAGACATCGGTCATGATGCCCTGGATGATGACCTGCCTGGTGCGGCTGTCGATATCGCGGTCGATGGAGGACCTGAGTGCCGCGTCCGCCGCCATTGTCCATTGTTCGGCTTCATCGCTGCACTCGCGTTCGTCCTCGACCGATTTGGCAACGTTGGGAAACAGTGTGCTCATTATGGGTCCCAGCTTGGTCATGCGTGGTTCGGTGGGTGGGTTTTGAACGGTGTGCAGGATCTTGACCTTTGTAGACGCGTCGATATGGAGACGATCGAGCCGCTCTCGAACGCTATGCAGCTCCGCCTTGGTTCCGATGCTGATTCCGTAGGCCAGCATGCGCGCTACGGCAAGGGCATCATCGCTCTGGTTGCTTGCGACATTGTCGATGGGGCGGCTGTATGTAAAGTGCTCGCCATCCTCTGCTTTGGCGATCTTGCAGAGCACCGGCTCAACCCAATTGTTTTGGTAAATGGCCGCAACGCCCTTAGGCAAGCGTGCCAGCTCGACGATCTGTTGGTCGTTGAGGTTGGCAGCGCGACCGGCGAGCTCGCGGTCCGAAAGATCGGGCAGGCGATGGATGATCTTGGTATTTGTGTTGCGAATGGCTGCCATATCGAGAAGTCCGGGCGCCTGGTCGGCGATGATGAAGCCTTCGCCGTATGTACGCATCTCGGCGATGGCATTTGAGACCATCTCGACGCTCTTGCCTGTCAGGTCGCCGCTCTCCGGACCTTGGCTGCTCGACGATCGCTTAAGCAGGTTGTGCGCCTCTTCAAGCACGGTCAGATGGCGAAGCGGCTGGTTCATGCCCTTTTTCTCGGCCATGCGATGTTCTTGAAGTTTGAGTACAAGAAGACCCATGAGTAGGGATTTTGTTTCGGCGGAGCCAATGCGCGATAGATCGATGACCGTGTTGGCGTCAAAAAGCACGCTAGCATCGACTTCGTTCGACGAAAGCATCATACCGTTGAGCCCGTTGGTGAGCGAGTTGAGACGCGTGAGCAGCGACCCCTTGTAGGCGCCCTTATTTTCGGCATCGTACTCGCTGGAGTCGAGAATCTCGCGGACGTTGCGGGCAACATCTGCAAAGCAGGGAAAGAGATCGGCTCCATACGGGTTATCAGAAGCGGCAAGATTCCATCCGCAGTCTTCGTATGATCTGGCGACAGCGTCTTTAAGGACGGCGGGCATGGCGGCGTACATGGGCCAGCAAACATTAAAGATCTCAACGAGTCGGTCGAGGTGCTCCAGCACATGGATGCCAGACGGGAAGCTAAAAGGATTGATGCGCAGGAGCGGCGTGAATTCTGGATTGGTTCCAAAGACATTTACGTCTTCGCGGCCTCCGTACACGTCCTTGTATTCGCCCTTGGCAGGTTCGATGACAAGAAAGTTGACCTGCTGATCGAGCGCCTGATCGAGGATGCGGCAGACGGTATTGGTCTTTCCTGCGCCGGTGCTGCCCGTAACAAAGGTGTGCGAGGCGAGCGAGTCTTTTGACAGGAACGTCCCAATGCGTTCCTCGCGATGCATATGGAAAACCTTGCCTATGCAAAGGCCTTGTTGGGGCTGCGTGCCATCGAACGTTGAGACATTGCGTCCAAAAGACGCACACTCGATAACGGGCAGCCCTGGGACGGATTTCTTGGGAAAATTGAGCGAATAAGCCAGCTCCTTGCCCGATAGGGCGGCGGTTGCATCGACTGTTGCCGGATAGACCGAAAAGCTCGGATGTTGATCGAGCAGGGCGGGAGAGAGGGCAAAAACAGGATGGCGCAAATCGCGAAGGTAGGAGCAGATTGCCGCGGCGTCGGCGCTTTGCTCTCCAAGGTCTCCGCGCCAGAGGTTTACTGCAGCCTGAGACATATAGGACTCTTTGCCCTGGGTGAGGGCGAGGTAGGTGTGAGCAACGTTGTTTGCGACGTTGTGGTCTTCTGATAGCACGTAGGCGCAAAAGTCCCACATACCAAGCGCCGAGGCAAGGTCGTAGCGTTTCATCTGCAGCTCAAGGATTTCGAGTGCGTGTTGGATGGAGTAGTTCTTAAACGTCTGCGTGATGCCTTCGTCGGCGCCGATGGTAGCGGTGACCGTGCTTGAGCGCGCGAACGATCCACCAAAGTTGGCGCCAAGATTTACGGCCTGCGAAACGCCAGAAGTTACGGACGCTCCCTTAGAGACGGCCTTGCCAACGCCGCTGGTAACGGCTTTGCCGAGCGAGTTGGATATGGCTTTGCCGGTAGATGAGCTTGTGCCTGTTGCCGTGGACGTGGAGTGCGACGAACTCTCCGTGTGACTTGCGGATACGACTAAGTTAACGCCTCCGCTCGAGGATTCATTTCTGCCGTCGGTGACCGTATCCGTGATGCTTTCGGTCGATGTGGACGAGTCGGTTACGCTCTCGTTGCTCGATTCCGAGGTCGACTCGTTTGTCGAGTCCGTTTCGTTGTAGTTTTGAGCAACAGCCTGATTGCTCCCCACCTGCCTGCCGGCACTCACGCCTGCATTGATGCCAATCGTCGCGGACGATCCGATGGAGTCGTTTTGGTGGTAGGTATAGTTGGTCGTCCATGAGGCATAGGGCGTCAGCAGTGAGTGGAGTTCGGCGAGACGGAGCTTGCGCGATTCAATATCATGGATTGGGGTTGCGAGCAGCACGATGGCGTAGTCTTCGCTCGGCCTGCCAGGCACAATGCCGTCAAGAACTTTCTCAATGGTTTGCGTGACGAACTTCTCGTTTTTTTCGGCCGGAATGTTCGAAACGGCGGCAACCGAAGACGAGCGCCGATTGTCTAGACACGGAATGGGGCCGCGGTTGGCGGGTCCCACTTCGGAACCGGGGAAGTTGCCCCTCAGGGCATCCGACATGCGCCGAGAAAAATTATCGGCGTCGATGTTGTCACGGGCATTGTCACTATTGGCGACTGCAAGGAATACCTCGGTGCTTGCGCTGGTTCGATTAAAAACCAGCGCAATGTTGCATTCTTCGTCAGAAAGAACGTCGTACACATTTACAAGCTTCTCGAGACTGTCTTCGTTGGGGTCGACGATCCACTTCGTGATATTCATGAAGCGGATGTTGTTGTCGGCGTTAAAGCCCGTGGGGTATTCGATAGAGGGGTCAATCGGCGCGTAAACATTTCGCAGCTGTGGCAGATAGGCGTTGTGAAGCTCAACGGCGGCAGTTGCCAAGAGCCGATTGGTGAGCTCGACAGCTTGCTCGTCTGCCGGATTCGGCTTTTCTGACAAGTATGCTGTTCGCTTTTTGTCGACCTCATCGAGTTGGGAGCTGCTGAGTACCGAGACGGTTGCGACCGCGTTGCCGGCTTTATCGGCAGCGCGCATAATCGCGTTTTTGATGCCCATGCGATCAGCCTATTCCTTCCAATTAATGACGCGCGCAATGTACTCTTTTCGATTATTGAGCGTCTCGAGTTTTGCCTCGAGAGCGTTGATCTCCGCGGTTTGCCTGTTGATGTCTTCGACATGGCCATGGAGCACCGGGTTGTAGTCGGTGATATTGCTCGTAATTTGGCCGAGCAGCTCGTTGAGCCATTCGGTAAAGCCGTAGGTATGCTCGCGCTCTGTTTCGGCGCGTGCTTCGCAGAAACACCGTGAGATTTCGCGGTTGAATTTGTCTTCGACTTTCCTGAGCAAAAGCTTGTCGGATTTAAAGATGACACGGTCCATGAGCTTCAGTTCGGTAAAGTCTGCCTTGCTGAAAATGGGGCCCTTTGTCTTATCGAGCGCGAGGCCACGATATTTAAGAATGATATCGCCGACCTCTTGGCGCTTCTCTTCGGAAAGAGGATTGTCGCTGCTGGTAGCGATGCGATAGAGGGCATCGCGGCTATGCTCCGCACAATCTTTCCAATAGCTTTGCGACAGCTCATCGATGGTCTGAGCTATTTGCTCGGTACATTCGTCATAGTGATTGATGACCTCGTTAAAGAGCTGGTCGGCGGCATCTTTGTCGGCTGTTCTTTCGGCAGCCTTTGCGTCGGATCTTTTTTGGAGCGCATCGGTGATGTCATCACAAAGGCCTTTGCCAACCTCCGCTAGCCCAAATGTTGGTTGGGAGTCGACGTCCTTTTGCGTGTTGGCCGGGCTTCCTTTTATCGATTCGCCGAGCCTATTGAAAAAGTTAGGGGCGATTGAGTCAAACGCTTGCGCAGCTGCGTTCGACCGTTTTGAGTATTCGAGGCGCTCTCGCTTGTCTTCGGTAATAGCGCCTTGACGCGCCTGAAGCGTGTCAAGGTTGGTTTTCCACTGCTCGGCGGAAACGTTCCTGTCGATGGCGCCGGCATAGCTGGCCGAGGAGTCCAGCCTTGCATGCTCTCTGCAGTCTTCGAGCTGGTTGATGAGGTTGCGCTTATCCTCTTCGAGCTCGGCTTCTCGCTGCGCTTTCTTTTGTTCGAGGACGGTTTTCTTATCGGCAATCTCTTCTTCGGTTATGCTGACAATTTCTTGTAGGAGCGATTCCGACCTGCTGCATTTGTTGTAGGCGGAGTACCGCTCGGCAAACAGCCGTATCTCGTTTTCGATACAAAAGAGTCCGCTGTTGGCAAGAAGGAGGTCCCTGCAAGCCTCGGATTCGCGGTTGGTTCTACGCGAGATCTGTCCCGGAAGGATGTCGTAGCGGTAGAGCGTTTTGTAGAAGCGGCTTGTCGGATCGGTGTATTTACGCTGCTGGTCTTCGAATTTTTCGGCATAGTTGTCGCTTATAAACTCGCTGGAGTTCTTTGAGCCTAGGCCGAGGATGGAAGAAACAAAGTAGATACCTTGACCATAGAGGCTGGATGGAATGGACTGACGCATGATGTCCGAGACTCGTTCGTCGTCGAACCCGCCTTTGGGAAGGTCGGCGGAATCGGCCTTGTTAACCACAATCATGGTAAAACGCTCGTCAATTGCGGGAATCTGCTCTATTTCGTTAGAGAGGTTCTTGTTGTCCTTCGTGTCGAGCGAGCTGTACTCCGCAACGAAAATGGGAAGGCCATTCGAGAGGCCCTCCATTGCCTGTTTGAGCACTCGGGCGTGATCGGCGTTGGAGTCGGAGTTTGAGCCCGGGGTGTCAAAGATGACAAACTCCCTGTCATGGGGCCACGGGTCGGTATCGCTAAAGGGGACTTCGATTCTGATCAGATCGGAGATGGTCCGGTCGTCTTCATCGGCATGGTATGAGTTAAGAACCTTGAGGGCACTGTTCATGTGGGAGGCCATGCCGGGCATGGAGTCGGCGACTTTGGCCGCGATCTTGTCGTATAGGGGCTCCCCCACAAGCTCTTTGTTTTCCATGAGGCCATCAAGGTCAAAGCGCAGCAAGAATCGCCTGTTGCCACAGGAGAATTGAACCATCGCGCGATCTCGGTCTTTTGAACGTTTGATTTGAAATATGCGGGCCGTTACAGGCTCGTCGCCGCTGGGAAGGATCTCCATGCCAATGAGGGCGTTGATGAGCGTCGATTTGCCTGCACTATAGCTGCCGAGCACACACAGCGGGATGATGTCGCTCGAGACATCGGTGAACTTCCTAATTTGCTCAGAGACTTTTGTTCGCTCGGAGACTGCTTCGTCTACAAGCCCCTGGATTTCTCTGAAGACTTCGACAATTTCCGGCAAGACGTCACGGGCGTTTGATAGATAGCGCTCGTCTCGTATGACCTCGTATGTGTTGGCACGTGGCCCTTCGGTGCAGATGGCGAGCAACTCCTGCCATTCGTCGTCTGCTCCTTCAAAATGCAATTCAATTTTGTCGCCACCGCCAAACTCTTTGGCGAGGATGTCGATGATCTCTTCGGCCTTAAAGGGGAAGAAACCATTAACGATCTTCGTGCTATGGAGCGCGCTATTGGGATTTGTAGATGTCGTTATTTCTTGCCAGCCGTTATCCCATCGGAAGAACCGAACAATTTCTTGATATGGATTGCTGACGATCTTGATTTTAATGTCTGCCATCGTTCAACTACCTTTGTAGGTCAGGTGTGGGAATATGCTGCCTTCATCATAGGATAGCCACCCGTGCGGACACCTCTCTATTCGCTCAGCGGCATCTCGGCAGTACCATTTATTTGGCAAGGTCCTCGTCATCACCGTGCTGTTCCCGGCCATACGCCGCGCAAAGCTCGTCGCCTAATCACAACCTAGGAGAAGGTCGGGTAGCTAAAACAGTCCCGTCCCAAATTAGCCACTCTGCCGGGCATACAATGGATGTCGTTGTGTTGAGCTTACCGGGAGGTTGCTATGTGGGCATACGAGACGACGTTCTACCAGATCTATCCGCTGGGCTTTTGCGGAGCTCCGCGCGAAAACGCCGCCCCCGTTGCCGAGGATGAACTCGCCCAGGCTGCCAACGCCGCGCCCAACCCCGATGCTCCGATTATGAAAATCGCCCAATGGGCCGACTACCTGCAAGAGCTCGGTATCGGTGCTGTGCTCATTAACCCGCCGCTCGAGTCTGATAGCCACGGCTACGATACACGCAGCCTGCGCCACGTCGACCGCCGCCTGGGTGGGGATGCCGACTTTGCCGCCGTGTGCGAGACGCTGCACGCCCATGGCATCCGCGTGGTGCTCGACGCCGTCTTCAACCACGTCGGTCGCGGCTTTTGGGCCTTCCGCGATGTGCAGGAGCGCAAGTGGGATTCGCCCTATAAGGACTGGTTCCACATTAGCTTTGACGGTGACTCGTGCTACGGCGACGGCTTTTGGTACGAGGGCTGGGAGGGCCATTTTGAGCTCGTGAAGCTCAACCTACAAAACCCCGCCGTGGTCGATTACCTGCTTGAGTCCGTGCGTCACTGGGCCGAGGTCTTTGGCATCGACGGTCTGCGCTTGGACGTCGCCTATATGCTCGACCACGACTTCATACGTCGTCTGCATACCTTTACCCGCGAGCTCAAGCCCGATTTTGTGCTGATCGGCGAGACGCTCCACGGCGACTACAACCAGATCGTCAACGACGATATGCTCGACTCCTGCACCAACTACGAGTGCTACAAGGGCCTGTACTCCAGCTTTAACTCGGTCAACATGTTCGAGAT
>CAKUGH010000024.1 GCA_934654605.1 uncultured Collinsella sp.
CGGCAAGATTGACTTGCCCGAATAACCGCCCGACCTATCCGACACAATGGCCAAGTGTCGGATAGGAACGGCAAAATATTTTGCACTTCTATTGCTTCTTTATCACACATAAGCAAAGGCCGAACGCATTAAGCAGGCGATTGAGCTGACCGGATACGTGCGGTCCAGCCAGGCTCGCGCGCTGCGCACCGGCTCCACCAAACTCATCGGCGTCATCGTGCCCAAGATTAACTCGGAATCCGTTAGCCGCATTACCGCCGGCATTGGCCAGGTGCTCGGTCGCCGTGGCTACCAGATGCTGCTCGCCAATACCGACAACGCCCCCGATCGCGAGCTCGAGTACCTCGATTTATTCCAAAATCACCCGGTTGATGGCATCGTACTCGTGGCGACCATGATCACCGATGAACATCGTGCGGCCATTGCGTCTTGCCATGTGCCCATTGTGCTGATCGGCCAAAACGTCGAGGGCGCGGCTTGCGTCTATCACGACGATTACGAGGCCGCTTTTGAGCTGGGCCAGGCGCTCGCGAAGCATGTTGAGGGCAAGATTGCCTATATCGGTGTTACCGAGGAAGACCGTGCGGCCGGTTATGACCGCCGTCGTGGTTTTGAGGCGGGATTGCGCGCCGCGGGTAACCCGCTCGATGCCGCCTTGATTCGCCTGGGCTCGTTTACGCTCGACTCGGGCTATGGTGCGGCGCGTGAGCTGCTTTCCGTCGCTCCCGATGTTTCGTTTATCGCCTGCGCGACCGACACCATGGCGGCGGGCGCGCTGCGTGCCATCGATGAGGTTCGCGGCATGGGCGAGGGCATACACCGCGTGAGCGGTTTTGGCGACAACGCGTTTTTGCGCGCGCTGACGGGCGGCATTCCTACTGTGCATTATGGGTATCTGACCAGTGGCGTCGAGGCCACCAGCATGCTGCTTGACACGCTCGATGGCGTGGAGGGGAAGCGCGGTCTCAAGACGATCAAGCTCGGCCATCAGCTTATGAATGTCTAGGCTCTGGGCACGTCTGCCTGCCTCTGAGGCCCCTGTTTTTGCCATAAAACTACCATTCGCCGGCTTTTTCCTACCGTTCACCCTACTATGAAAACGATTACAGACAAATGAAACTGAAAACGATTACAGCGTAAGTGTCAAAGATGGCCGGGTGCACATGCGCCCGTTGGAGGAAAGGGAAGTCATGGACTACCGCAAATCAGCGCAAGAGGTGCTCGACAACATCGGTGGCGCCGGCAACGTTGTTTCGGCCGCGCACTGCGCCACGCGTCTGCGCCTGGTGATTGCCGATAACGCCAAGGTCGACAAGGAGGCCCTCGAGAATATCGATGGCGCTAAGGGCGTCTTTGAGGCCCAGGGCCAGCTCCAGATTATTTTTGGCACTGGCACCGTCAATAAGGTCTACGACGAGTTCATTGCGCTCAGCGGCGTCGAGGCTGCCACCAAGGCCGAGGTCAAGGAGGCCGCGGCGCAGCAGCAGAACATCTTTATGCGTGCCATTAAGGTGCTCGGCGACGTCTTTGTCCCCATCATCCCCGCCATCGTGGCTTCGGGCCTGCTGCTGGGCATTATGAGTGCCCTCAACTTTATGGCCTCCAACGGCTTTATCGCGCTCGACACCAATAACTTTATCTACAAGATTGCCGACCTGGTCTCGGGAACGTCCTTTGGCATTCTGCAGATCCTGATCGGCTACTCCGCGGCTAAGGCCTTTGGCGCCAACCCGTACCTGGGTGCCGTCGTCGGTGGTGCGTTCATCAACTCCTCGCTGCAGAGCGCCTACACGGTTGCCTCTGAGGGCGTGCAGACCATGGTCACCGTCATTCCCGGCGTGTACGGCTTTGAGTGGGTCGGTTATCAGGGCCACGTGATCCCCATCGTTATCGCCTGCGCCATTCTCGCCTTCCTCGAGAAGCGACTCCACAAGGTTGTCCCCGAGATGTTCGACCTCTTTGTGACCCCGCTCGTCTCGGTGTTCGTGACCGTGCTCGTGACCCTCGTTGCCGTCGGCCCCGTCTTTGTCTGGGCCGAGAACGCCATCCTCGGTCTGATCCAGGCCCTGCTCACCCTGCCCTTCGGCATCGGTTCCTTTATCGTCGGCCTGTTCTATGCCCCCACGGTCGTTACCGGTATCCACCAGATGTACACCGCCATCGACCTGGGCCAGCTCGCCCAGTACGGCGTGACCTACTGGTTGCCCATCGCCAGTGCCGCCAACATCGCCCAGGGTGGCGCCGCGCTCGCCGTTGCCTTTAAGACCCGCGATGCCAAGATCAAGGGCCTGGCGCTTCCTTCGGCCCTGTCCGCCTTCATGGGCATTACCGAGCCGGCCATCTTTGGTGTGAACCTGCGCTTCTTTAAGCCCTTCATCGCCGGCTGCATCGGCGGCGGTTGCGGTGCCCTGGTCTGCGCACTCACTTCGCTGGCCGCCTCCGGCACAGGCGTTACGGGTATCTTCGGTATCCTGCTGTGCCTGGCCCAGCCCGTGCAGTACGCGATCATGTTTGCGGTCGCCGCGCTGGTTTCCTTTGCCGTCTCGTTTGTCCTGTACAAGGACGAGCCCAAGGCTTCCGAGCAGGCGTAGGATTCGCGTAAACATAACGCCCGCAGGCTCCATCCTGTGGGCGTTTTCTTTATATGGAACCCTCGATTTGAGCGTTCGTTGATTTAATTCGATTGGATACCGACATGTCTAACGCACTTCAGCGCGATCTTGCCAAGCTCGTTGCCAACATGGATGCGGCGGCTGCCGAGCGTGGCCACGGGCCCTATGCTCAGCATTTTCATATTATGCCGCCCACGGGCTGGCTCAACGACCCCAACGGTCTTTGCCAGGCAGATGGTGTATTTCACGCGTACTTTCAGTATGCCCCGTTTGATGTGAACGGCGGCGTCAAGATGTGGGGCCATGCCACGAGCCGTGACCTTATGAACTGGGAATACGTTGGCGCGCCGCTGCTTCCCGACGAGCCGTTTGACTGCCATGGCGTGTACTCGGGCTCGGCTTTGGTCGTGGACGGTCGCATTCGCGTGCTCTATACCGGCAACGTTAAGCTCCCCGATGCGGATGGCGTCTTTGACTACGTCAACACCGGTCGTCGCGCCGATACCGTGTATGTCGAGAGCGCCGATGGACAGACGTTTAGCCAAAAGCGCGTGGTGCTGGCGTCGGAGGACTATCCCGAGGATCTGACGTGCCACGTGCGCGATCCCAAGGTGTGGCGTGATGAGGCCGGTCGTTATCACATGGTGTTGGGCGCGCGTCGTCGCGTTGACGGGCCGCACGCTGAGAGCCGTTTTTGTGCGATGCACGGCGAGGGCGCCGGGCGTGATGTGGGCGAGATCCTGGTGTATGGCTCGGCCGATATGCTGAGCTGGGAGCTCGAGAGCCGTGTATCTACGCCCGATCGCTTTGGATTTATGTGGGAATGCCCCGGCTATATCGAGCTCGATGCGAATGGCAATACCGCTGCATTTTTGTCGTTCTCGCCCCAGGGGCTCGAGGGCGGTCGTTGGGACCGCGGTAACGTATACGCTGCTGGCTACATGCCTGTAACGGGCGACATTACCGGTGGTGACGGTGCCTATGAGCTGGGCGAGTTCCGCCTGTGGGACGCCGGTTTTGACTTCTATGCTCCGCAGGAGTTTACGTCCGAGGATGGTCGCCACATTCTGATCGGCTGGATGGGCATGCCCGATGAGCCGACCTATGGCAACGACCCCACCGTGACGTGCGGCTGGCAGCACTGCATGACGGTGCCGCGTGAGCTTACAGCCGGTGCCGACGGCGTGGTGCTGCAACAGCCGGCGCGCGAGATTGAGCACCATTATGCCTCGGTGCGTGTGGGGGCGGGCACGTTGGAGGTTGCCGGCGATACCTGCTTTGACGTTGTTGTTGACGGTGTCGACGGTGCGTTTACCGCAACCGTCGATGGCGAGCTGAAGCTGGCGTTTGTGCCCGCCGAGGGCGAACTGCCCACGCGTTTTGAGATGCGATTTACCGACGAGGGTCGCACTTCTGCCGGCTGCGGTCGTACCGTGCGTTGGGAGCCCGTCGACGAGGTTCGTAACGTGCGCATTGTTGGCGATGCCTCTTCGGTCGAGGTGTTTGTGAACGATGGCGCGCTCGTGTTTTCGACGCGCATCTATCCCGAGGCCTATGGCGTGACCGTTGACGCTCCGGGTGCGAGTGTGACCTATCACACGCTCAACATCTAGGCGATTCGTCGCATATAGGCGCTATACTGCAGCCGTTGCCCACGATGCGGGGAACACCCGCATCGTGGGTTTTTGTTTATGAAGGGACGGTGCCTTGTGGATGTACAGCAGCTAGAGGAGGCCTGGGCTTTGAGGGCCGGCTCGCGTGAGGCGCGTCTTGTTGCGGCCCTGCATGTGCCGGCGGCGCTGTCTCTGTTGGGGATTGTGCGCCCCGGTGACCGCCTGGTTGCGTTTGCCGATGACTTTGCCGATGCGTTTGCGCGCGGCTTTGATGCCTGCGACGTGGTTATGGTGGGTGAGCCCTCGGTTGCAGCGTTTGCCGCCGCGTCCGAGGGCTTTGATGCTTCGTTTGATGCCGAGGGGCCGCACCTGTGGTGGTTCGTCAACTCCATCGGCGGGTTTGGTCTGCGTGTGCCCGACCTTCGCGCTCTGGGCCGCGCGGCTCGCGTGACCCATGCGCTGCTCGTCGTTGATAACACGGTGGCTTCCATCTTTGGCTGCGATCCTTTGCGTTTGGGTGCCGTACTGTCGCTCGAGGCGCTCGATCGCGTGTGCGCCGGTGACGCGCCGCGCAAGCTTGTGGCGGCGTCGGTCGCGCGCTCGCAGCTCAAGCGCCATCGCGTGGACGCTGCCGCCGAGTGCGCGCATGCCCTGCTCGAGGGGCGCGGATTGGCCTCGCTCGACTTGTCCTCCGATGAGGTCAAGGTCCTAGAGCACGGGCTGGACTCGCTCGGTGCCCGCATGCAGGCGCACTTCGACCGCGCCCGTGCGCTGGCTGAATATTTGGCCGCGAATGAGATGGTGCGCAGCGTGCGCTATCCCGAGCTGACCTCGCATCCCGACCATGCCATCGCGACCGGCATCCTGGAGCACGGTTTTGGCCCGGCAGTAGAGTTTGACCTGATGGACTGCAGCGCGGGCGAATTCTTCAGCATGCTGCCGGACGAATTTCGCACATCGCCCGCCGGCGGCGCAACAACGCGCCTTTCGGCCCCACGCGGCAAGCGGGCAAGCACCATCCGCCTCTTCGCCGGCACTGATGATCCCCTGGTAGTGGCTGCCACCCTCGATAACGCCCTCCGCAAGTAGTCAATTTGGGACGGGGCTATTTTAGCTACCTTGGCAGGTAGCGCGAACAGTTTGGTCGATTAACGACAGGGGTAGCTAAAATAGCCCCGTCCCAAATTGACTACTCAAAGCGCTGAATGGGGTACTTTCCATATTGTCTTATCGGGGCACGTGCCACGAAAACGGCCTATCTACTACGTTAAACCCATTGGGGTCAACCATACCCGCCATCTTTGAAAAATGGCAAGCCGTCTACCAGCGGTTTTGTTTTCACGAAATCCGGGGTGGTCGAGGGCGTTCAACTAAACGTAGTAAATGGGCGCATTTTATGGCGCGCGTCTTAATTCGTTAGTGCGGCGGACCAATGATCGGCCCAGATAGTCTACTTTGCGTTGATGCTGGCGATGAGGTCGCTGGCCCTTGTTGCAATTACTTGGTTGATCTCTGCCTGCAGCTCCTCGTAGGCCGCTATGGCGCGCTTGCCGGCCGGCGTGAGCGTGGATCCGCGGGCGCCGTCGCGCTCGATGAGCTTGCAGCCCAGCTGTCCTTCGGCCTCGTTTACAATACGCCACGCTTTGGAATAGGCCATGCCCATACTCTTGGCGGCGCGGTTGAGCGAGTGCTCGCGGGCGATGCCTTGCAGCAACAAAACGCAACCATGGCCAAACACGCCCGGCAGATCTTTGTCGCACGCTTGAATGACGAGCTTCGCCGTCGTCTTGTACTCCATGTGCCTCACGTCTCCCCGCTAAAGTGTTTGCTGGGTAAACGCAAAGCCTGCGTCAAACCCTCGTGTGCTCTTCTTAAATCATGCATTGTAGCAGTCAAAGTACGTTAAGATACTTGCCCAGTATTGGGCGCCCAAGGTTGGGCTGGGTCCTACGAGGCCTGCAGCCGACCGGTCGCATGGAAAAAGGAGAAACATGGCTACGTTCTTTCCCGGTGAGTCCCACACGTTTTCGGAGTATCTGCTGGTCCCTGGTTACTCGTCCTCGCAGTGCATCCCCAACAACGTATCTCTCAAGACGCCGCTAACCCGCTTCAAGCGCGGTGAGAAGCCGGCAATCACCCTGAACATCCCCATGGTTTCCGCCATCATGCAGTCCGTCTCGGGCGTCGACATGGGTGTCGCGCTCGCTACTGAGGGTGGCCTGTCCTTCATCTATGGTTCCCAGACCCCCGAGTCCGAGGCCGCGATGGTCAAGGCCGTCAAGGATCACAAGGCCGGCTTCGTTCAGTCCGATTCCACGCTGACCCCCGATATGACCATGGAGCAGGTCATTGAGCTCAAGGATAAGACCGGTCACTCCACCATGCCGGTCACCGACGACGGCACTCCCAAGGGCAAGCTCCTGGGTATCGTCACCAGCCGTGACTATCGCCCCAGCCGCGATGACCACCAGAAGAAGGTCTCCGAGTTCATGACCCCGCGTGAGCAGCTCATCGTGGGCGACAAGAACATCAGCCTCAAGGTTGCCAACGACGTCATCTGGGACAACAAGCTCAACGCCCTGCCCATCGTCGACGACAACGATCACCTCATGGGTATCGTCTTCCGCAAGGACTACGACAGCCACAAGACCAACCCCAACGAGCTACTCGATGGCGATAAGCGCTACATGGTCGGTGCCGGCATCAACACCCGCGACTATGCCGAGCGCGTGCCGCTGCTCATCGAGGCCGGTGCCGACGTCCTGTGCATCGACTCTTCCGAGGGCTTCAGCGAGTGGCAGAAGCGCACCATCGAGTGGATCCGCGCCAACTACGGCGAGGACGTCAAGGTCGGCGCCGGTAACGTCGTCGACGCCGAGGGCTTCCGCTTCCTGGCCGACAGCGGTGCCGACTTCATCAAGGTCGGTATCGGCGGCGGTTCCATCTGCATCACCCGCGAGACCAAGGGCATCGGCCGTGGCCAGGCCACCGCGCTGATCGACGTCTGCCGCGCTCGCGACGAGTACTACGAGGAGACCGGCGTCTACGTGCCCGTGTGCTCCGACGGCGGTATCGTCTACGACTACCACATGACGCTCGCCCTTGCCATGGGTGCCGACTTTATGATGCTGGGCCGTTATTTCGCCCGCTTTGACGAGAGCCCGACCGAGCGCGTCAACGTCAACGGCCAGTACATGAAGGAGTACTGGGGCGAGGGTTCCGCGCGTGCCCGCAACTGGCAGCGCTACGACCTGGGCGGCGCCGCGAAGCTCAGCTTCGTCGAGGGCGTCGACTCCTACGTCCCGTACGCCGGCTCCCTCAAGGACGGCGTGGGCGGCACGCTTTACAAGGTTAAGTCCACGATGTGCAACTGCGGTGCCCTCTCGATTCCCGAGCTCCAGGAAAAGGCACGCCTAACGTTGGTCAGCTCCACCTCCATCGTCGAAGGCGGCGCCCACGACGTAGTCGTGAAAGACTCCCAGCAGAGCGTTTCCTATCGATAAGGTTGGAGCTGCATATCAAAGGTTGAGCATCAACCACGTTATTTAGATAAAGCGAGATGCATGCAAGTCGCAGGCATCTCGCTTGTTGTATTTGCTATCATCATGCAAGTTAACGATGTGGCGGGGCGTTCTTACCTTTGCTCGCTGCAAGTTCCGCACGAGCCGAAGAGCACTTAATGTGCTCTTCGTGCGAGCAGGACTGTCCGCAGCAGCGAGCAAAGGTAAGAACGCCCCGCCCCAACCCAGCTAACAAAGGAGCTGATATGTGCGATTGCACAGATCATAAGGACGAGATCCCTGCCTACGACGCACAGGCCATTGAGTCCAAGTGGATGAAGGCCTGGGAGGACTCCGACCTCTTTGCCGTCGACACCGACGATAGTAAGCCCAAGAAGTACGTGCTCGAGATGTTCCCGTATCCGTCGGGCGACCTTCACATGGGCCATGCGCGCAACTACACCATCGGCGACGCCATGGCTCGTCAGGCCCGCATGCGCGGCTACGACGTGCTGCACCCCATCGGGTTCGATGCCTTTGGCCTGCCCGCCGAGAACGCCGCCATCAAGCACAACACGCAGGCTGCCGCCTGGACGTATAAGAACATGGATCAGGCGCTTGCCACGATGAGGCGGATGGGCTTCTCCTACGATCTGGATCGCATGGTCAAGACCTGCAGCCCCGACTACTACCGTTGGGGCCAGTGGATCTTTGAGAAGATGTGGGAAAAGGGCCTGGTCTACCGCAAAAAGAACCCGGTCAACTGGTGCCCTACCTGCAAGACTGTTCTTGCCAACGAGCAGGTCACCGAGGGCAAGTGCTGGCGCTGCGGTACCGAGCCCGAGAAGCGCGACCTTGAGCAGTGGTACTTCAAGATCACCGAGTACTCCCAGGAGCTGCTCGACGACCTGGAGAAGCTCCCCGGCTGGCCCGAGCGCGTCAAGCAGATGCAGGCCAACTGGATCGGTCGCTCCGAGGGCGCCGAGGTCGACTTTACCCTGTGCGACAAGGATGGCGAGCCCATCGAGGGCGACGAGGGCAAGATCACCGTCTTCACCACGCGCGCCGATACCCTCTTTGGCGTCTCCTTCTTTGTCCTGGCTCCCGAGTACGCTCGTCTGCACGAGCTCGTCGAGGGCACGGAGTACGAGGAGGCTGTCACCAAGATCGTCGAGGACTCCAAGCATATCTCTGCCGTCGAGCGTGCCCAGGGCACCCTCGAGAAGCACGGTGCCTTTACCGGCCGCTACGTGGTGAACCCCGTCAACGGCGAGAAGGTCCCCGTGTGGGTTGCCGATTATGTCGTTGCCGACTACGGCACCGGCGCCGTCATGGCCGTCCCCTGCGGCGACCAGCGCGACTTTGAGTTTGCCCGCAAGTACGACCTGCCGATCGTTCCGATCATCCTTGACGATGAAGATCGCGCTGCCGTCGAGGCGAGCGGCGAGACCATCGATACCTTCCATGCCGAGACCGTCGACTGGGATTGCGCCCACGCTGCCGAGGGCACGCTCGTCCAGTCCGGCAAGTACACCGGCATGCGTGGCGGTAAGCACTCCGAGGGTGAGGCTGCCATCGTGGCCGACCTCGAGACCATGGGCTGCGGTCGTCGCAAGGTCGAGTTCCGCCTGCGCGACTGGCTCATCAGCCGCCAGCGCTATTGGGGCAACCCCATCCCGGCCATCCACTGCGAGTACTGCGGCATTGTGCCCGTTCCCGAAGATCAGCTGCCGGTGACGCTGCCCGAGAACCTGGATCTGGGCGCCGGCGAGACCCTCGCCGAGTGCAAGGACTTCTACGAGACCACCTGCCCGGTCTGCGGCCGTCCGGCCAAGCGCGAGACCGATACCATGGACACCTTCACCTGCTCCAGCTGGTATTACCTGCGCTATACCGACCCGCACAACACCGAGCTGCCCTTTTCCCGCGAGGCGGCAGACCGTTGGATGCCTGTCGATAACTACATCGGTGGTATCGAGCACGCCATTTTGCACCTGCTCTACAGCCGCTTCTTTACCAAGGCGCTGCGCGACCTGGGCCTGCTGAGCGTGGACGAGCCCTTTACCAACCTGCTGTGCCAGGGCATGGTCAAGGACGAGAACGGCGACACCATGTCCAAGTCCAAGGGCAACGTCGTGCCCCCGAGCTCGGTCATCGAGCCCTACGGCGCCGACACCATGCGTCTGGCGATCCTGTTTATCGCCCCGCCCGAGAAGGACTTCGACTGGGATCCCAAGGCCGTCGAGGGCGCCAACCGCTTTATCAAGCGCGCCTGGCGTATCGTATGGCAGCTCGTCCAGTCGGGTGACGCCGGCGTGGCCTTTGACAAGACCATCCTCGACGAGGTTGCGATGAAGCTCTATCGCGAGCGTCACCGCACCATCGCCAAGTGCACCGAGGACTTCGACCGTGGCCAGTTCAACACCGCCATCTCGGCCGTCATGGAGCTCGTCAACGCGGCGAGCGCCTACCTCAACGCCACCGAGGGTGCCGACCGCGACAAGGCACTGTGCTACGGCGTGGCCAAGGACATCGTGAGCGTCCTGGCGCCCATCTGCCCGTTCTGGGCCGACGAGCTGTGGCACGAGGCACTCGGCTGCGAGGGCAACGCCTACACCGCCGCCTGGCCCGAGTTCGACCTGGCCGAGTCCATCGAGGACACCGTGCAGATCGTCGTCCAGGTGCTCGGTAAGGTCCGTGGCCGCATCGATGTCGCCCGCGATGCCTCCAACGAGGAGATGCAGGCTGCCGCCGAGGAAGCCGTTGCCAAGTGGCTCGAGGGCAAGACGGTCGTCAAGGCCATCTGCGTGCCCGGCAAGCTGGTCAACCTGGTGGTCAAGTAAGCGCCGCGCGCATGGCTGACATCAAAAAGCGAGGGACGATTCCGCGGGGAGTCGCCCCTCTTTTTGGTTATGTATACTTGCGACAACACCCAATTATCCATTTCTTGTGGAGAACCTGTGCTCACGCTGACCTGCGGGTTTGTGTTGTGGTTGCACGTTTGTGCAGGTATTGGTATAGTTTGCTTGCAAATGAAGTTGTAATTGAAAGAAGTGGGGTTTCGGCCCCGCTTCTTTTTTGTATGGATGGAGGTGCCGCAATGGTCAAGACCAAGACCGAGCAGGCGATTATCGACGCGCTCGAGGCCGTCGCTCCCCAGCACGATGTCGACATCGTCGACGTCGAGCTCGTGGGTGCCACCAAGGCCCCCTGCGTGCGCGTGCGTATCGAGGGTGCCGAGGGTCAGAGCCTGTCGCTCAACGACGTCACGGCCAACACCAAGTGGGTCGGCGATGTGATTGAGGAGCTCGACCCCATCTCTTCGAGCTACACGCTCGAGGTGTCGAGCCCGGGCATGGCGCGCCCGCTGCGCCGCCCGCGCGATTTTGCCCGCTTTGTGGGCGAGAACTGCGAGCTCACCTCCACCGTCACCGAGGGTCGTCGTAAGTACGCCGGCAAGATTGCCGCCGCGACCGAGACGAACGTGACCCTCGAGCTCGAGGACGGCGAGTCTGTCACCCTCGATTTCTCTGATGTTAAAAAGTGCAAGTTGAAGCCCACCTACGACTTCAAGCCCGCGAAGGAAGGAAAGTAAGATGGCAGCATCCGACATGATGTCCGCCCTGATGGAGCTTTGCCAGGAGAAGCACATCGACCAGCTCTACCTGATCGACCGCCTGGAGCAGTCGCTCGCCAAGAGCTATGCCGAGATCCTGCATCTTGAGTGGGGCGCCAAGGTGACCATCGACCGCACCACCGGCAAGATCTATGTCTACCGCCTGGAGCCGATTGACGATTCCATGGACGAGGAGGGCAACTTCACCGAGTTCGAGGAGATCGACGTCACCCCCAAGAACACGAGCCGCATCGCCGCCCAGCACGCCAAGGCCGAGATCAACGCCATCGTGCGCAACTCCGCCCGCGAGCAGATCTACGAGGAGTTTGCCGGCCGCATCGGTGACCTTATCAGCGGCACCGTGCTGCAGTCCACGCCCGACTTCACGATCGTCAAGATCCGCGAGGGCGTCGAGGCCGAGCTTCCGCACTTCGACCAGCGCCGTTACGAGAACGAGCGCAACGAGCGTCCGATGGGCGAGCGCTACCTGCACAACCAGCACATCAAGGCCGTGATCATCGACGTTCGCGACCCCAACTCCAACCTGCAGCCGGTCCGTGGCGAGCACAGCCGTCCGCCGATTGTCATCTCCCGTACCCACCCCGAGCTCATGCGTCGTCTGTTTGAGCAGGAGGTGCCCGAGATCTATGAGGGCACCGTCCAGATCAAGTCGATCGCCCGCGAGCCCGGCCAGCGCTCCAAGGTCGCCGTCCACTCGCTCGACGATCGCCTGGATCCCGTTGGCGCCTGCGTCGGCCCCAAGGGCAGCCGTGTTCGCGCCGTCGTGGGCGAGCTCCGTGGCGAGCGCGTCGACGTCATCCTGTGGGATGCCGATCCGTCCGTCTATGTCGCCAACGCCCTGTCGCCCGCCAAAGTCACCCGCGTCCTTATCGACGAGGAGAAGGCCTACGCCGGCGTTATCGTGCCAGACGACCAGCTGTCGCTGGCCATTGGCAAGGAAGGCCAGAACGCCCGCCTCGCCGCGCGCCTGACCGGCTGGCACATCGACATCAAGTCCGAGACGCTTGCCGCCGACATCCTCAAGAACGTTCCCGTTCACGAGGAGCCCGCCGCCGACCTGATCGGTGACGAGGAGGACGAGGACGTCCGTCGTTGCGAGTACGTGTCCGAGGACGGCATCCAGTGCCGTAACCAGGCCCGTCCCGGCTCCCGTTTCTGCGGTGTCCACGACACCGACGCCTTCGATGATGCGGAGGATCTGATCTAGCGCGCGGTCGCGCCGGGCAGGTCCGGCGCATCTCCCACGCTCGTTCAGTCTCTAGGCACCCAAGGTGCCAGAAAGGGTAGGTGAAGTCATATGGCAAAAGTCCGTGTGTCCACCCTGGCCAAAGAGTTCGGCATGACCTCCAAGGAACTGATGGGTCATCTCGCCGATATGAAGATTCCCGCTAAGTCCGCTTCCTCCACCTTGGAGGATGCCTATGTCGCCATGGTCCGCAAGCAGCTCGCCTCGGTGATCGAGGCCCGCGCTCAGGAAGTCGAGGCCGCCAAGCAGGCCGAGGAGCAGGCAGCTGCCGCTGAGGAGGCCGCTCGCGCCGCCGAGGCCGAGCGCGAGCGCATCGCCGCCGAGAAGGCACGCGAGGAGGAGCGCCGCCAGTTTGCCGCAGCCCAGGCTGCCGAGGAGGCCGCACGCGCCGAGGCTGAGGCCAAGAAGAAGGCCGAGCAGGAGCGCCTTGCCCGCGAGAAGGAGGAGGCTGCCCGCGAGGCTCAGCGCCGCGCCGTTCCCGCTTCCGACTCCGGTTCGCGCTTCCGTTCGCTGCTCGATCAGATCGCCGCACAGGAGACCGTGCTCAAGGAGAAGAAGGTCGCCGAGGACAAGGCCAAGGCCGAGCGCGCCGCCGAGCGCGGTAACCGTCGTGGCGGCAACAACGACCGCCGCGGTGGCCGCCGTAACGATCGCAACGGCTCCGACAACAACTCCGAGCGCAACGCCTCCGAGAGCCGTCCGCACAGCCATCGCACCAACGCCAGCAACAACGTCGCTGCCGGCATGGACTTCCCCAACCCCGACAAGCAGGGCAAGGGCAAGAAGCGCAAGGGCGGTCACAACAACGAAGAGGACCACTACAGCCGCATGGCTCGCGAGGCCGAGGAGTACAGCCGCGAGAAGGTGCTCGAGGAGGCTCGTGCCGCCGTCGAGGAGGCCTCTCGCGAGTCCACCGGTCGCCGCAAGAAGCGCAAGGAGAAGCGCGAGCGCGAGGCTGCCAAGGCTCAGGAGGAGCGCAAGATAGAGGAGGCGCTGGCCCAGGGCGTGAACCCCGAGGAGCTCGACGCCATCAAGGTCTCCCAGGGCGTTACCGTCCAGGAGCTTGCTGAGGCCCTCGACGTTCCGGCCAACGACATCATCAAGCGCCTGTTCCTGCTGGGTACGCCGCTCACTATGACGCAGTCCATGTCCGACGACCTCGTCGAGCTCGTTGCCGACGACCTGGGCCGTCAGATCAAGATCATCACCCCCGAGGAGGAGAACACCTTCTCGTTCTACGACGATCCCGCCGACCTTAAGCCGCGCGCCCCGGTCGTCACCGTCATGGGCCACGTCGACCACGGTAAGACATCGCTGCTCGACGCCATCCGTCACACCGGCGTTGCTGCCGGCGAGGCAGGCGGTATTACGCAGGCCATCGGCGCTTCGCAGGTCAAGATCAACGGCCGCAAGATCACCTTTATCGATACCCCGGGTCACGCCACCTTTACGGCCATGCGTGCCCGTGGTGCCAAGGTGACCGACATCGTCATTCTGATCGTGGCTGCCGACGACGGCGTCATGCCCCAGACCGTCGAGTCGATCAACCACGCCAAGGCCGCCGGCGTACCCATCGTCGTCGCCGTCAACAAGATCGATAAGCCGGGCGCCAACCCCGACCGTGTGCGTCAGGAGCTCACCGAGTACGGTGTCATCCCCGAGGAGTGGGGCGGACAGAACATGTTCGTCAACATCTCGGCCAAGCAGAAGATCGGTATCGACGACCTTCTGGAGACCGTGCTGCTCCAGGCCGACGTGCTCGAGCTCAAGGCCAACCCCGACACCTTCGCTTCGGGCAACGTCCTCGAGGCTAAGCTCGACAAGGGCCGCGGCTCGGTTGCCACCATGCTCGTGACCCGCGGTACCCTGCACGTGGGCGACACGCTGGTCGCCGGCCTCACCTATGGCCGCGTCCGCGCTATGCTCGACCCCAAGGGCAACGCCGTCACCGAGGCCGGTCCCTCCGACGCCGTCGAGATCTTGGGCCTGCAGTCCGTCCCCAACGCCGGCGATGAGTTCCGCGTGTTCGAGGACGAGCGCGAGGCTCGTGCGCTGGCCGACGAGCGCTCGCTCAAGGCCCGCATCGAGGAGCAGAGCCGCGTGAAGCACGTCACGCTCGAGAACCTCTTTGAGACTATCGCCGACGCCGAGGTCAAGGAACTCAACCTGATCATCAAGGCCGACGTCCAGGGCTCCATCGAGGCCCTTCAGGACTCCCTCGACAAGATGGACCAGTCCGAGGTGCGCATCAACACGATCCACTCCGCCGTTGGCGCCATCAACGAGACCGACGTCGTTCTGGCCGACGCCTCCAACGCCATCATCATCGGCTTTGGCGTCCGTCCCGACGGCAAGGCCCGCTCCGCTGCCGAGCGTGAGGGCGTCGAGATCCGTTGCTACGACGTCATCTACAAGTGTCTCGAGGACCTCGACGCAGCCCGTATCGGTATGCTCAAGCCCACCGAGGTCGAGGTCTCCACGGGTTCCGCGACCGTTCTGGACACCTTCAAGGTGCCCAAGGTCGGTATCGCCGCCGGTGTCCGCGTCGAAGAGGGCGAGATCGCCGCGACCGATTCCGTGCGCCTGGTGCGCGACGGTATCGTGGTCTTCAACGGTAAAATCGCCTCGATGCGCCACTACAAGGACGAGGCCAAGAGCCTCAAGAGCGGCTCCGAGGGCGGTATTGGCCTGGAGAACTTCCAGGACATCAAGCCTGGCGACACCATTGAGGGCTACCGCATCGACCAGGTTGCCCGTACCGAGTAGGGGGTAGCGCTATGAAGCAAACGCAGGCAACCCGCCGTTTGGGCGAGCAGCTTCGCGAGAAGCTCGGTTATATCCTGCTCTTTGAGGTTTCCGATCCGCGTCTCGACCTGGTCACCCTGACCGCGGTCGAGGTCGCGGTGGACCGTTCGTTCGCGCGCGTGTACGTGTCGTGCGACGCGAGCCGCTACGACGAGGTCATGGAGGCGCTCGCCAGCGCCAAGGGCCGCATCCGTAGCCTGCTGGCCCGCTCGCTCGATTGGCGCGTCACGCCCGAGCTCGATTTTCGCATCGATCGCTCGACCGATGAGGCCGAGCGTATCACGCGCGCGCTGGAAAACGTTCCCGCCACGCTTGCGATCGAAAAGGACGAGGACGGCTATCCAATAGCGGATGCCGCCCAGGAGGCAGCTTTAGATGAGTAATTCCGCCGACCTCGCATCGTGCGAGTCTGCAGATATTCAGCGACGCATCCTCGAGCTCATCGAGGGTGCGTCCTCCATTGCGATTTCGGGACATACGTCTCCCGATGGTGATGCCCTGGGCTCCGTGCTGGGTCTGGGCCTCTCGCTTATGAAGTTTTTCCCCAACAAGGACATTGCCCTGCTGCTGGCAGACGATGACCCGGTTCCGCGCATTTACCGCTTTATGGAGGGTGCCGACCGTCTGGTGCCGGCATCTGCGTATACTGGCAATCCGGACCTGTTCATCTCGGTGGACGTGCCGGTCGTTGAGCGTCTGAACAACTCCGCCGAGGTGCTCCGCCGTTCGTCGCATGTGGTGTGCTTCGATCACCATCCGGCGCGCGAGGAATTTGCCGAGCTGAGCCTGAGGTGCGTCGACGCCGCGGCATGCGCTATGATCATCGACCGCTTTTTGGACAATTGCGGCATTGTGGCTCGCGATGGTGTCGCGACCTGCCTGCTGTGCGGCCTGGTGACCGATACCGGTCGTTTTCAATACCAAAACGCCGATGCCGCTGCATTTCACGCCGCCTCGCGCCTGGTCGCGCACGGTGCCGATCCGGCGCGCGTTGCGCTCGAGGTCTACCAGAGCATGCGCGTAGAGTTCTTACATCTCAAGTCCATCGTTATGGGCCGCATCAAGACAGTGGCACACGGTCGTGTGGCATATAGTTATGCGTACCAGAGCGACCTCGAGGCCTGCGGCGTCACTTCGGACGAGTGCGACGGCCTGGTCGATGTGGTGCGTTCGGTGATGGGTGTGGAGGTCTGCCTGTTCCTGAAGGGCATTGAGGGCGATACCAAGGTACGTGGCAACCTGCGCTCCAAGGGCGACCTCAATGTTTCCGAGATCGCTGCTGCTTTTGGTGGTGGCGGGCATCCCGCGGCCGCTGGTTTCTCTAACAACGGAACGATTCTCGAGACGCTCACCGCGGCACTCCCCATGCTGGCCGAGCTGGTAGGGGAGGATCCCGCTTCGGTGACCGTCGAGCTCTAACATTTTGGATGGTACATGGCTCGTCGTACGCCTTCTCAATTGAATATGCTGCTCGCCGTCGATAAGCCGGTGGGCTGTACGTCCCACGACGTGGTATCGCAGTGCCGACGCGCCCTCCATGAGCGACGCGTCGGCCATGCCGGTACGCTCGACCCCATGGCCTCGGGTGTCATGGTGGTGGGCGTGGGCCAGGCGACCCGTCTGCTGGGTATGCTAACCCTCGATACCAAAAGTTATGTCGCCGACATTTCGTTTGGCGTCGAGACCAATACCGATGACGCCGAGGGCGAGGCCGTCCGTACGGTGCCCGTTGCCCCCGAGCTGCGCGATTCCGCTTACGCCCGTGAGCGGCTGGCCGCTATGCTTGGCCCGCAGATGCAGGTGCCGCCGGCGTTTTCGGCCATCTCGGTCAATGGCGTCCGCGCCTATAAGAGTGCTCGCGAGGGCAATGCGGTTGAGTTGCCCCCGCGCCCTGTCGAGGTCTATGCCGCCGACCTGATCGCCGTGGGCGGCGAAGGTGATACGTGTGTCTGGACCGTGGCGTTTTCGGTAAGCAAGGGCACCTACATTCGTGCGCTCGCTCGCGATCTGGGACGCGCCTGTGATAGCGCTGCGCATATTTCCGCACTGCGCCGCACAGCCTCCGGGGTTGTTTCCATCGGCGCCTGCCATGCGGTCGAGGAGCTCTCTCCTGAGTCCGCGGCTGGGTTTGCCCTGGATCCCATTGCCGCTCTGGGCGCCACGCGTGTGGACTTGCCGGGCAATCTTGCAGACGACCTGCTTTGTGGCCGCCGCATTCCCGTTGAGCGCGCGCTTGCGAATTTCGATACCTCGAAGGCGCCGTTTGCGCTCGTGCTCGATGGGGGACTCAAGGCGCTTGCTCGTATCGAGGGCGGCCGCTTTGTGATGGAGCACGTTTTTCCGCAGGCGATCGGCGGTGTTCGATGATGCTGGCGCCCCGCGAGCTCGCGCGTATCTTTTTCGCGGGTGAGTTGGATGAGGCCCGTATCGTTTCTGCCGATGCATTTGATGGGTGCGAGTTCTTGGGTGCCGCGTCGGTTGCCATTGGCGTGTTTGATGGCGTGCATCGTGGGCACCAAGAGCTGATCGACGCGGTTATTCGCGATGCGCGTTCCCACGGCAGCAAAGCGGTCGTGGTCACCTTCGATCCTGATCCGGACGTCGTGGTGAGTCCGTCGCCCGCTCAAAAATTGATGACGACGGCCGACCGACTGCATGCCCTGGCTCAAACCGGGGTCGATGCGGTGGTGGCCGTTCCCTTTACACCCGCCGTGGCGGTACTCGACCATGTCGGGTTTCTGGCGCTGTTGTCGCGCGTTGTCGACATTCGCTCCATTCGTGTAGGCAGCGACTTTAGGCTCGGCCGTGGCGGCGCTTCGGGCGTTGCCGAGATGCGCGCCTGGGGCACTGAGCGTGGGGTTGACGTATACGGTCACGACCTGCTCTGCGTTAACGGGCAGACCATCTGTGCCACGCGTATCCGCCATGAGCTGGCTCAGGGTCATGTGGAGCTGGCTGCCGAGCTTCTCGGCCGTCCCTATATGCTGCGCGGTGTTGTGGCGGCTGGCCGTCACGAGGGCTCCGACATGGGCTTTCCCACGGCAAACATCCAGGTACCCGACGGCATCCAAGTGCCTGCGGATGGCGTCTATGAGGGTCTGGTGCTGGTTGACGATACCGTATGGCCTGCTGCCGTTAACGTCGGCCTGCCGCCGACCTATGCCGATGATGCCGCCTCGGCACATCTCGAGGCCAACTTGATCGGCTATGCGGGTGACCTGTATGGCGCTTCTGTGTCGCTGGCGTTTACGCGCTGGCTGCGTCCGTCTCGCGTGTTCGATTCCCTGGACGAGTTGATCGCGACCGTCGAGGGTAATATCGACGATATCCGTCATAACTTGGGTGAGCAGGGGGTGAGCATCCGTGATTAGCGATGAGGAAAAAGATCAGGTACGCGCGGCGTCGGACCTGGTTGCCATCGTGCAGGAAACGGTTGAGCTCAAGCCCCGCGGCCATGAGTTTTGGGGCTGCTGCCCGTTTCATGGCGAAAAGACCCCATCGTTTCACATTATCCCTGCTACGCAGGTGTGGCACTGCTTTGGCTGCGGCGAGGGCGGCGACGTCTTTACCTATATCATGAAGCGCGAGAATCTGAGTTTTCCCGAGTCGATTCGCTATTTGGCTGATCGTGCGGGCATTGAGTTGCACGATACCGGTGCGCAGCGCGATCGCGGCACCAAGCGTGCCCGCATCTATGACCTGTGCGCCGAGACGGCTCAGTTCTACCACACCATGCTTATGCGCGGTAAGGACAGCCGCCCGCGCGAGTACTTTGCCAGCCGCGGCATGGGCGGAGATGTCTGTCGACGCTACTGCCTGGGCTTTGCGCCGGGTCGCAACGCGCTGGTTTCGCATCTGTCTCAAGCGGGCTTTACCCCGCAGGAGATGATTGACGCCAACGTGGCCGTGAGCCGCGGGCGCGGACAGCTTGCGGACCGCTTTTACGATCGCGTGATGTTTCCCATCTTTGATGAACAGGGTCACAATATCGCCTTTGGCGGGCGCATCATGGGCGATGGTCAGCCTAAGTACCTCAACACCGCCGAGACGAGCGTGTTCCATAAAAAGCGAAACCTCTATGGTTTTAACTGGGCCAAGGAGTTTATCGTCGCGCAGGATACCGCCATCGTGGTGGAGGGCTATACCGACTGCATCGCCTGCTGGGAGGCAGGGATTAAAAACGTCGTCGCCACGCTGGGCACGGCGTTGACGGAACATCACGTTAAGACACTCACCCGTTTTGCCAAGCGCATTGTATATATGTTCGATGGCGACGCCGCCGGTCAAAAGGCCGCGCGCCGCGCGATTCAGTTTATCGAGCAGGATTCGATGGACCTGCGCTGTGTGGTGCTGCCCGACGGCAACGACCCCATGGAGTTCATCACGGCGCATGGCGGCCAGGAGCTTCAGGCGCGCATCGATGCCGCCGAGCCCCTCATGGACTTTGTGTACCGTTCGCTGCAGGAGTCGAGCGACATTACCACGCCGGGCGGTCGTGCCAAGGCGCTCGAGGATGCGCTGACGCTCATCTATCCGCTGCGCGACAGCTATATGATTGACACGTACTTTATCCAGATTGCCGACCTGTTGGGTTTGGACCTGGAGACCGTGCGCGCGAGTTCGGGCCGTGTGTTTCGCGATGTCGCCAAGCGCGAGGATGCCGAGCGCCGGCGCGAGCAGAGCTACGAGCGTCAACGCGCGCAAGCTGAGCGTGCGGGCGGTTCGCAGGGACGAAGCTCGGGCGGTGGTGCGGCTGGTGCGCGCAGTGCCGGTCGCGGTGCCTGGGCTGCGGGTGCGACGCCGCCGGTGTCCGCACCGGTCGAGGAGGACCCGTACGACTACGTTCCGCTTGATGCTTATGGGGCCGCGCCGGTGGAGGTCGACGAGGATCTGCCACCGATCGATGTGCCAGCGGCGATGGAAAGCGCTGCGCCCGTTGCCGATGGTTCAAGCGCGGCGGCAGCTCCGTCGATGCCGATTGTTTTGACCGATCTGGAGCGGAAATCCCTGGCGGGGGAGCGCGAGCTGCTGACGATGCTCACGAGCTACCCCGATCTGTTCCGCACGTATGCCGATCGTATTTGTTCTATCGAGTGGGTCGACCCGCGTCACGAGTCCATTGCGTGGGCCGTACTTGCGACGCCCCCGGGCACCGATCCTGCGGCCTGCATGGATGCGGCACGCGCGGTGTGTCCCGAGGCGGCGTCGCTTGTCAGCGCCGGGCGCATCTCGGCAACGAGTAAGCACCCGACCGAGACGAACATCGTCTTTATGCTCGATACGCTCGAGCTCTACACCATCAAACGTCGCATGCGAGCCGCGCAGGCCAAGTTGCGTCAGGACCGTTCACTCGACGATGAGGCCCGTCGCGTGCTGACGATGCAGGCAGTGCAAGATTCACAGCGCCAGCGCGAGCTCCAAAAGTCGATCGGCGGCGTGGCCGACCCGTTCCGTTTGATCGGTTTGGAGACCGCAGGTGCCGATCAGGCCTAGATGTTGTGGTCAACCAGCGTATTCTCGCCTATATCCTGTCTTTATTTTGGGTATAGACGTCTACGTGTGTGCTAAAGTATTGAGTCCTGTGGACTACGAAGGGAGAATCTGTGCCAAAAAAGACTGAGAGCACGGGTACTGGGCTGGAATCCTACGTTGCAAAGCTCATGGGCAACGGCTCAAACAGGACTTCGGTAACCGAGGACGAGATTCAGGTCGCCTTGAAGGATATCGATGTCTCTGATGAGCAGCTCAACGCGGTGTATTCCGCGCTGCGTAACAGCGGCATCCAGATTATCTCCGCGAGCGGAAACGACGACGCCCCGATGGGCGTCGACGATGACGATAACGATACCGACGATTTCGATGACGACGACGAGCATGATTCCGGCTCGCTCGACGATCACGAGCTTAAGATGGCCCGTCAGGCCGATGCCGAGATGGGCTCTTCCAAGAGCAAGAAGAAGCGCACCGTGCGCACGTCCCGTTCGCGTTCGCGCGTGCGCGGCATCGATGCCTCCACGGTGATGCTGACCGGCGACCCGGTTCGCATGTATCTCAAGGAGATCGGTAAGGTCGACCTGCTGACCGCATCTGAAGAGGTCGATCTGGCCATGAAGATCGAGGCCGGTCTCGAGGCTACCGAGAAGCTTGAGGCTGCCGAGGCAGGCGAGATCGAGCTCACCCGCGCCGAGATGCGTCGTCTTACGCGTATTGAGAACGTTGGTCTTGAGGCCAAGCAGGCGCTCATCAGCGCAAACCTGCGTCTGGTCGTCTCTATCGCCAAGCGCTATGTCGGCCGTGGCATGCTGTTCCTGGATCTGATCCAGGAGGGTAACCTCGGTCTGATTCGCGCCGTCGAGAAGTTCGACTACCAGAAGGGCTTCAAGTTCTCCACGTACGCCACGTGGTGGATCCGTCAGGCCATTACGCGCGCTATTGCCGACCAGGCCCGTACCATCCGTATCCCCGTGCACATGGTCGAGACCATCAACAAGCTCGTCCGCGTGCAGCGCCAGCTCCTCCAGGACCTGGGTCGCGACCCGACCCCCGAGGAGATCGGTGCCGAGATGGACATGAGCGCCGACCGCGTCCGCGAGATCCAGAAGATTTCGCAGGAGCCCGTGTCGCTCGAGACCCCCATCGGCGAGGAAGAGGATTCTCAGCTGGGCGACTTCATCGAGGACTCCCAGGCTATCGTTCCGCCCGATGCCGCCAGCTTCTCCATGCTGCAGGAGCAGCTCACCCAGGTGCTCGATTCGCTTGCCGATCGCGAGCGCAAGGTTATCGAGCTGCGCTTTGGTCTCGTCGACGGACATCCCCGCACGCTCGAGGAAGTCGGTCGCGAGTTTGGCGTCACGCGCGAGCGTATCCGCCAGATCGAGTCCAAGACCCTGGCCAAGCTCCGCCATCCCAGTCGCTCCAGCAAGTTGAAGGACTACATCGAGTCTTAGTTGTTACGCGGTTTTACCAAGCCGCGTAACGGCTCGACGCTGCGCGCCGCCCAGAGCGACAATTTGTCATTCAAAAGGCAAGGCATGACCAGAAGGTCTATGCCTTGCCTTTTTCATGCCAACTTGTTCGCTCTGGGCGTCGCTCGCTGGCATTGCCAAAACATCGGCGTTTCCGGCACTTGGGGACGTTCCTTTTGTGCCGGCACCTGGGGACACTCCTGCGATCGGAAAATTTCTTAAAAAAGTTCTTGCCCTACGCTGATTCGTCCGTATAATAAACTTCGTTGCTTGAGAGCACGCACCTATTCCTCGGTAGCTCAATGGTAGAGCACGCGGCTGT
>CAKUGH010000025.1 GCA_934654605.1 uncultured Collinsella sp.
TACTCGTTGTAGTAGCTCTGGACGTCGAAGGCCTCGTTGCCGCGGCGGCCCTCGCCCATGCCGAAGCTGACGAAGTGGCGGAGGACCGCCGAGTCGTCGAGCATGGATACCCCGCCGTATGTCGTCTTGGTGTAGGCCGACCGCACGTCACCGTTGTTCTCGAGGTAGTACTCGGGGTCGAAGACCGCCGAGTAGTCCACCCCGCCCGCCTTTGTGACGGGGTCCTTCAGGGAGGTGCAGCCGCTGGCATGGCGCCCCTCGCCCTTGCCCCACTTCATGTAGTGGTAGTAGTAGCTGGGAAGGTCCGTCCCGTACGCAAGCCTCAGGTCCCGGTACTCGTTGTAGTAGCTCTGGACGTCGAAGGCCTCGTTGCCGCGGCGGCCCTCGCCCATGCCGAAGCTGACGAAGTGCTGTAGAGCCTTGTCTTTATCGTTGTTCGCCCATTTAGCAACGTCGGGATATTTATTTAGGTAGTAATCCGCATCGAAAACAGAAGAGTAATCCATCCAACTCGAACGCGGGAACTGCGCGATGATCGCATCAGCATCAGCTTCGCCCAAACGTTTACAGCCAGCATCACTGAAGTAATTCCAAACATCACCAGAGTTTGAAATAAAGCCATGCTCTATCAATATGCCAGGAATCCCCTGCTCTCGAGCACAACGAATTACAGCAAATTCATCACCAATCACCATCTGGAATACGCCACGATAAGTCAAGCCCAAAGCCTGCAAGTTATTCATCACTTTTTGGGCAAGCTCAACAGAGGCTTTTGTATAACTGGAACCATTGTCGGTGGGTGCATACACCTCAGCACCATGCGCTGCAGAACTACCAGAATTAATGTGGAAGCTGACGAAAGCCTGGGCGCCCTGATTTACACATCGCTGAACGCGATACAGGAAATCATTACCACTATACGAACCGAACTGGTCGCGGGACATCACTACCTTAAAGCCATATTGCTCAAGCTTCTCCTTGCACGCAACCGCTATCTTCCATGTAAGGTCAGCTTCACTCTTGCCATTTCCCTGAGCCCCAGGGTCAAGACCACCATGGCCCGGATCAAGCGCAATTACGTATGCACCGTTTACGGCAGTGCCAGATGGCACAATCGAATTGTCCCCATTTGTGGCGGCAAGCGCATCTCCAATAGAAGATGCCAGAATCAAATTTCCAGAATCGTCTGAATAATATACAGAATCAGCAGTGCCGTTATTAGCAATCTCATTATCCACAGCAAAGCTGGAGTCAATATCAAATGAATAGCCGCATCGCATCAGGTCAACAGAGTGATCAGCTGTATCACCTTGCAAATGATATGCGATCGAAATTAGGTCATAACCGCATTCGGCATAGTCCTCGCCAAATTGAAAAGCAGCCGAGTTTGCATTAACGCCAGTCGCTTCGACATAATAGGTGTGCCCGGTTGTAGACTCAAGCTCCAAAGTCGCATCTGCAACCACATCGGAATCATTCGAAGTGGCAAAAGCAATCACTTGGTCGGTACCAGCCGGAAGCTGAGGATAAGCAATATATAAATACTGGTACAAGCTGGCTGAAGTAGCATTTGCTTCAGCAGAAGCAGCGGAGGAGCTCTCCTCTTCGGGAATAACTCCTTCATCTACGTCGGTACTCTCATCAGAAACAGAGGTACGCTGCTCGACAGTAGCCCCCGATCCATCAGACGACGCTGCCAAAACCTCAGAAGAATCGAGTTCAGCAAATTCGGAACTAATTGCATACGCTGTCGCAATTGGGCAAACTAGCGGATATAACCCGACCGCAATTGCAGAGATGAGCAAAATGAATAAGTGAATATATCGTTTCATGCTGACTCCGTCTATCTTTCGTAGATACGCAAAGTATTATAACCAGCGCAACATTACAAGATGAGCCCAGATTAGAATCTTGAGCGACTTCTTGAATAATCGCCCGAAACGCTTCGTTGACTTCTTATAGAGTTCTCAGGTGAAACACCGTCAACATGACTTCCGTATCATTCCACGACGAAAGCAATCGGTGAGTCGCGTTTCGTTAATTGAATCTATGTCTAGATTAATTAATTACCTTTGCCTGCTGTAAACTAAAAAGTCATATCAGTATCTAGTGTTAACTATAGTTAACCGGAGGACTTCATGGCAAAAGAACGTAATTCCCTAATAGAACTTTTTAGACTGATTTCAATGTGGTGTGTAGTTGCGCATCATTTCATAATTCACAATTCCGATGCCATATCGGTATTTCCTAGCCCTGTAACACGTTTCATACTCAACGGAATTTTTATACCCATTGGAAAGGTCGCAGTCGGCTGTTTCGTGTTTATAACAGTGTGGTTTATAGCGGCAAGAACTTCATTTACCATAAAGGATGCGGCCAAGAAAATTGTAATTCTTAATAATGAAGTGGTTTTTTACAGCGTCATTTTAGGAATCTTTTTTGTTTCTGCTGGCAACTTGCAACTTTCAGCCTCCTTTATTATCAAAACGATTTTTCCAATTGCCACGGGCTACGGCTGGTGGTTCGCCAATTCGTATGCCTGCCTGATTCTGCTTCTCCCCTTTATAATGAAGGGACTTCGAGCTTGCAGCAAGAAGGAGCACGAATTTCTCGCGTTGTCATTAACGTTTGCAATTGGACTATATCGATATCTACCCTTCGTTTCATTCCCGGCCGAAGGATTGCTTATCGATTTCATTGTACTAGCAATTGATATCTGCTATTTCAGATGGTACAGCGACCTCGATAGCATAAAGTGGAGAATGCTGGCTCTTATTGGGGTTGGAAGCTTTGCATTGGGAATCGCTTTTTACTACCTACCGTATCAATCGCGCGGAATAATACACGACTTTACTGTAAATCTATTTAACGGATACGTGTACTCATCAGCTAGCATTCTCTCAATGGGCCTATCATTCACAATTTCTTTAGCAGCGTTCAAATTTTCTCAGGTGCACCAATTTACATCTAGCACCATTAATTGGATTGCTGGATCCGCTTTTGCTGTATACCTGATTTCAGACTTTCAATATGTTCGAGACTGGCTCTGGAAGAGCTTGTTCACCTTCAGCAATTTTGGGAACCAACACGGTATTCTGCTTGTAATTGCAATACCATCCTTTGTGATGATTTGCTGCTTAATTATCGATATTTTTAGGAGATTATTTACTTCGCGAATATTGATAATTGTCCATCAGTTTGATCGCCGTTAAATACCCCAAAGACTACAACGCCAATATTTAAGGGCACCGAGGAAAGACCCCGGTGCCCTTAAATATTGGCAATAGTCATACTGGCGATATGGCATGTCCACCTCAAAATGAGTGCCTCAAAGCCTTCGATTCCGCTTATTTGCGCTTAGAAATAAACAACTCCATAGCGCGGCATAGACAACATTCCCGACGTCCCGCGCAATAATAAAATTACCTTGAACGAACTTCCTTTTCGAGCAATGCGATTTTATGTGTCAGATTTTTAATTGCGATCGCCTGTCTACTAGCGGTCATAGATAAAGACAGGAGGATCAAAATCACAAAGATAAAGCCCGCAACGAAAATAAAATTAGCAGAAGTGACGAATCCAAAAATGGACGAAAGCCAGCAAATCGGGCCCGGAAACAAACTAACAATTAGAAGAGTGACAACCAAAGCCAACCATAAAAGAGAGTAGCGTAGCTGCAGCTTATCAGCCAACACAAGACGAACGACATAAAGCGCCAGCAATAAACAAGCGAATACTATGGCGATTCGTAATGATGCAGACATTGTTGGCTCCTATTTCGAAAAAGCGGATATAAAAATAGCTAAAGTAACCTTGATCATGTAGTAAACGCTGGAAAAACCAGAAATAGAGGAAGTGCCCCCCTGCCGTTCCTTCATAACAACGGAAACTTCTGTTACATCTAAGCCTTGAGCGAGCGCATAGACAATAGAATCAGGCTCGGGATAGTCAGAAGGATACTTATTACAGAAAAGCTCAATGGCCTTTTTATTGCAAGCCCTAAAACCTGAAGTCGGGTCCGTAATTCGTCGTCGAGAAACCAATCGGATTACATTTGAAAACCAAGTTATGCCAATTCGCCTTAAAAAAGAGGATTGAAATCCGGTCGTCGGTATTAAGAACCTAGACCCGACAACTATATCGGAGCCGGCTTGAATCTGTTCAACAAGACTAGCGATGTATTTGGGATCGTGTTGACCATCGCCATCCACTTGAACATCAATATCATAGCCATACTGTCGAGCGTATTTATGACCAGCCTGAACTGCACCGCCAATACCCAAATTCTGAGGCAAGTCCAGTACGTTAAGATGATTCTCTTCACATATCTGGAGAGTCTTGTCCGCAGATCCGTCATTAACCACAAGGTAGTCATAGCCAAATTGCGTTACTGACTTTACTGTACAAAGTATATTAGCCTCTTCGTTATATGCTGGAATTATGACCAAAACGCTAGGGCTATTATTCATAACAATCCTTAACAGAAGTTTAGTAATCAAAGTTAACATTCAAAGTATATGTTTAGATATTATAAACTTTAGTAGTGATTATATTTTAATATAGAGACTACTGAGATTTGGAACAATACGGTTGAAACGTAGTATGCAGATTGGCAACTGTATTTAATAATTCAATTGATGCAAATCTAGGCCAATTATTAGATGCTGTAGTCAAATTGGCAAACAACCACACTTTAGTGCGTCTTTCACGGCTGTTGTAAAATGCAAAATCGTAGACCATAGTTAATAGGAGAAATCGAATGTTCCTTTCAATTATTATTCCTGTATATAATTCCACCCAGTACTTGTCTGAATGCGTCAATTCCCTTTTAAACCAGTCTTTTAAAGATTTTGAAATTCTTCTTGTCGATGATCAGTCAACTGACAATTCCCCGGATATCTGTCGAAATTTTGCCAACAGTGATGCAAGAGTTAAATTTATCCAGCGGGCACAAAACGGCGGAACTTCTGCTGCTAGAAACACAGGACTTAGGGCGGCAAAGGGAAAATATGTTACATTCACCGACAACGATGACTATTGGAGATTTTCTAATGCTATATCTGATCTCTATCAGCTCATTAGCAATTACAACGAACCCGACGTTGTAATTTATCCCACTTGTTCATATTGGGAGAGCCGGAATGAGCTTATAGTTGATTCAAATTCGAATATTATTGATACCCATCAAAATTCTTCGGATTTCGCAACTTCAATAAGCTCGTTAATTGAATCGGGCTTATATTGCTCTGCTGTATGGAGCAAAACAGTCAAAAGACAGTTGATCGTTGACAACAATCTATTTTTTTTAGAGGGCAAGAGGAATGAAGACTGTGACTGGTCTTTGAAATTGTTGTATCAAATCAAGTCTGTCAAACTCTATAACTCCCCTTTTTATGTTTGGCGACGCAATTCCGCCGTGTCGCAAAGTGTAAAACCGCTTGATGCAAAAATCGTTAAGGACCTTTTAGGCATACTCCACCAGCATTGCGAAGCCGTTAACACAGAAATGTTATCTAAAACCAATAAAGCAGCATCGAATGCTTTTGCGGCCTATCTCTATGTAATACTTCTTGGCTACGCGGGAACCCTAAGTAAAAATGAAGCAAGCGTTATTTTAGACTCAGCCATTAAATGCAGCTGGCTGCTTAGTTGCAGCAACAGAAAACAGGTACAGATCTGCAGATGTGCCGCACGCTTTATAGGTCTAACCAATACCTCTAAACTACTTGGGCTGTTGATGAATAGAGAGCGACGTCGTATTGCAAGCTAACAATTCTGCGATCACTCAACCAATACAATAAATAGCTAAACACAGACGCAGTGCATAGTATTAAGGCGTAAATCTTAAATGCTATGCACTACTTACGTTTTGACAGGCCTAGAATCCCCGGGATCTGGACGCCCAGGTCAATTATTCACCAATAGCAAATGCATAACAAAGCAATTCAGCAGAATCCCTCCAAGAATGCTTCGATTCGACAAGCATCCGAACCGCTTTAGATTGAGATTTCAACAAAGAGCGATTTGACACAACTTGATTGATAGCCCGCTCAACCGACTCGGTACTCATGGATTGAATAATTGTCCCATATTCGCTACTCGGAATAAGCTCCCGAGCCCCTCCGACATCAGTAACGACAGCAGGACACCCACATGCAGCCGCTTCCAGCAGTATTGTTGAAAAACCCTCGGAACGAGTCGGAAGACAAAGTAAATTGGACTGCTGAAGAAGCGCAGAAACATCAGCTGCAGACAGACGTCCCACCCAGTGAAGCGACTCCCCCTGAGCAAGCTCAACCTCGGAAGACATTGGTCCATCACCCGCCAAGACAAAATGGACCCCGAGATTAATAAGTCGTTGGCTTTTCGAAGTATCAATTATTGACTTGATTCCCTTTTCTGGTATGAATCGACCAATGTAGGTGACAACAAATTGAGTCTCTCCTAATTTAAGCTCATGTCTAAAATCTCGCCCTGAGGTCATTTCGCGATATTCTTCTGCGTCAATTGCGTTTGGAATAATGCCTTCCGCTTGAATTCCAAAATGCCAAAGCCATTCCATGCTTTTCTGAGAAACGCCGTAATATGCTGGGCTATATCTCTTGCCCCATGCAGTAATTAGATGCTCATACATGCGCACAAACGGATCAAGCATTGGATTACTAAATGAAAGATGAGCCGACCCATGATCAAGCACAACAGGCTTTAGACCTTTCTGTCGAGCAAACCTAATACCAGCAATTGAATGAAGGTAAAACCTTGCATTTATCAGAACGCCATCAAGGTCTTGAGCTTCGAGCCATTTCCAAAGATCACGATTTTTCTTATTAAATCTAGCAACTGGAAACCGACCGTCAACGAGCGGAAAACAAGAGAGGCGGAGGATTTTAATATCGGAATCATCCTCAAGACCAACTCCAATTAAATTGGTATCGTTTGTAACAACGATAACCGAAGCGCCCTTTGCCGCAAGGGCGTGCGCCATATTCTGAGTAAAACTCTCAATTCCACCCATATGAGGAGGATATTGAGCTGAAAAAATCGCGTAAGTTCTAGACATGTTCTTTATGCTCCCATATCCGTCCACCACCAAAGCACAACCGCATAATGTTGCAAACAATTATTCGACATTTATGGGACTACCAAAATAATGAGCCATTAGCTGAATTACGAAATCCCAGGGCAATAATGCGCTACTAGCTAGCTGAATTATCAACAACCATGCTACGGACCGCTTTAAACAGGAAGTAAAATAGGATGGCGCAAGATATGAAATAACTAATAATGACTACATAGCTGGCACCATTTAAGCCGGTTCGCGGTATCAAAAACCATGCCAAAGGAAATGAAATCAAACACCCTATACAATTCCCAATAAAACAACCAGACATATCGCGAATGCCAATTAGAAGATCGCTTAAAAAAGCAACTAAAGCCGTAAACGCAGAGCTAAATAGGCCAGCGTATATCAAATAGCAATAGCCAGCGATCTTCCCCCCGAACACCATATTGAGCAGCTCGCTGCCAAATAACATGAAAATGCATGCAAAAACAGCAAATACTGCAAACATCGATATAGTCACTTTGAAAACAAGGTGGAATAGACCCGACACATCCTTTGCCTCATATCGTTTAGCAAAAGACCCCAAAAGAGGAGCGTAGACGTAGGTAGCGCATGCCTGAATAATTACAATCGGTGTACAAACAGTTGCATAAATTCCCAGCGCCGAAGCACCATAGCACTCCCCTAGAAACTGACGTGAATATGTCACCACTACTGAACATAGAGACATGCCAACCACGGCGGGAAGGCATGACATAAATAGATGCTTAATAACCGCAGCGTCAAATGAGGGCCTTACGTTGGTAAATTGAGAAGCAATCTTATAGTCAACAAAAATCATCGGATAGGTAACAACAACCATACCAATCAACGCTACATTGAGACTATCAAATTTAGCCATTCCAATAATGAAGGCGACAAGAAACAGGGTTGCTCGAATTATCATTGAGATACCGCAGTAGTCCATTCTGAGATGCTGCTGATCAACCCCATGCAGTACATCGATAAAAACATCCCCAGCTCGAAAAACAAGGTAAAGGAAAATTACAACAAAACTATCTCTTGAACAAGTGAAATACATATATAAATAGGTGGCAATTATTCCCAGGAAAATAGTCGTCAATCTAAAACCGACATACTGACTTGCCGACACCCTTTCATGAATGTCAGATACCTGATAGGACCTAATTCGAAATAGTCCAATTTGGGAAAATACATTTGAAACCGACATAGCCACAGCAAGCAATCCTGCAGCTTCATAGCTACTAGATAGTCTTGCCACAACTACGGTAATAAGCCATTGGCAGCCCGAATAATATAAAGAACCGAATGAGTTCCATAACATATTTGACTTAAGTGACTTTTCTTTCAAAATACCCTCATATTCCGAATTCATAAAGCATATACGATTACCAAAGCTTCTGACTTACCTTAACGTTATTAGCAGCAATTAAGACTTTGACCATGTTGTTCCGTCGGAAAAAACTATGCGAGTTGGAAGATGGGTATGTCTCGCTTCTGGTGCAGGTAGCTCTTGCCAGTTCCCATACATTTCCGATAGATAGCCTTCAATATTCCGAGCAGCAGGAAACAGGGAGTCCATAAACTTAATCTTAACCGCCGGGTAAACCATCTCATAAGGAAGAGAGGCATCAGAATCGTAGGATAGGTTTTTAATTACATCGCCGAAAACAGCGGGCGATTCATCAATAATTGACTTGTTGAAGTGGTGCTTCAGCACGTCTCGATCCCTGATGATTGCTCTTAAAACGTGATGGATTAAAAGGCATCCAAAAGATTCCACATTGCCCAAAAATCCTCTATGAGGGACGTTGATGAACGAAGAATGATACAAGTAGGACATCTTCTGCCAACGAGACGCGTTTGAAAGCTGTTTTCTACGTTCATCATCGATAGGCGATAAGGTGTCATGCACCAAAACGTCAATAAAAATGCCCTGCTTATATCCAGAAGCTAAAGATTCGCTATTAACGAATTCAGTCCCCTTCTTAGTAATTTTTGCAAAAAAGCCACCAAAAGTAGACGTATTATCAAATGTATGCAGCTCATACTCCGACGAGAGTTGCTCTTCTGCGATCTTAAGAAATTTATTAAACTGATTGCGCGTCATTGAGATATCGATGTCATCATCCCATGGAATAAAACCACCGTGACGTGCGGCGCCTAATGCAGTTCCTGAATCAAGAATCCATTTAATGCCATTGTCATCGCATAAATGGGCGACAGCACACAAAATGTCATATTCCTCTTGTTGAAGCTTGTGAAGCGCAGCGGCTTGATCCACGTTGTCAATCTCCTTGTTAATGGTCAAAATGACTTACAAAAATCAATATAGCGAAATGGTGATTCCTCAAATTAAAACAGGAAGAATCGCCATATGGTCAAAACAGAGAAGGCGTGTTGATAACCCCTTAAGATTAATCATGGGTCAACTGACTTTGCTTTCTTTGAAGCCATGACATTTCCCATTAATAATGGCTCAAAACAATCGCACGCTAAGACAGATTGATACACGATGAAGAAGAAGGATCGGCACAACGCTCAAACATGCGAACAATCGCAGCTGAATCGGATTCTGAAACGCCCTGCAACTTTAAGCCACGATCGATCGAACGCGAAAATACGGACAATTGATTTCGCACGCCCTCTCCATCCAATTGATAAAAATAACGTTTATTATCATCAGCGCTCTCATAACGAATCTCAAAATAATCGGTCTTCCACCATGGAGCTGGAACATAGACATAGCCCTTTGTTCCTGAAATGACCAGTTCCCCTTCCGTCTTAACGGAACGTCCTACCTTAAAAGATGCAACAGCATTGTCAAATGTAAATGACCCACGAACAAAAACATCGAGTTGTTCTGCTTCGCCGTCCCTAATTACAACGTAGTGCTCATCATTTGGCAGTCCTCCGAGAAGTTGAACGATGGGCAACACGGCTGTTGGCCCCCAATAGTCCAAAGCACCCTGATCAGCATACACGGAGTCATTATCTAAAGATAGTCCGCTCATACCGGAACAGTTTGAATCAATCGAAACGACTTTTCCTATCAAGCCAGATTTAACAAGCAGCAGTAACCGAGAATACGCCATGGCATGGGCGGTTTTAATTGCATCCATCAAAATCAAGCCATGATCACGAGCAAACTGATACAAGTACTCTGCTTGAGCCTCGGTTTTTGCAATAGGGGATTCACATAAGACATGGACGCCTTTTTTGAGAGCGTGAAGGATCTCATCATAGTGTCCATCAGGATGAGTGGCCAAAAACAAAGCGTTTGCCTTGTCTAGTAGCTGGTCGAATGCTATAAGCTCTTCATCGACAACAGAAGAAGCCGTGAGTCGGCCTACCTCTAATATTCCGTTCACGAACGAACTTTCGCGTACGTACTTATCTAGCACAGGACCCGAGCCCACAAAAGCCATCTTCAACGCTTGTCTTTGGCTTCTTATCTCCGAACTCGAAATACCTTCCGTCCGATCAAGGTAAACAACTCTACAATATTCATTTAGATAATCGAAATGGCCACGCCAATCGGATCCAACAGTAAAAATGTCGACACCATATCTTTGGATATCATCAATTTTTTGACCTTGATATTCCTCGACAATAATTTCATCGGCAAGCCCAGTAGCGCGCACCGCTTCCATTCGCTCAGCAAGAGACTGCTCAACGTTAATTTTTCCGCGAGCGCGATCAAAATCGTCTGCAGTAACGCCGACAATCAAATAATCGCCAAGTTCTCGAGCCCTCTCCAAAAGTCGAATATGACCATAATGAAGCATATCGTACGTGCCGTATGTAATGACTTTCACCATAGTAATCAAGCCTTTTATCTACAGAAGACCCTTAGATAGCATGTCTTCAAGTGCATTAACCAGCTGAACATTGTCATCAATCGTAAGACAACCTATATGACCAACGCGAAATACTTTATCCGCAAGTTCGCCACCATTAGGACAAACCCAAATACCATAGTCGTCTTTAAGAACCGCGAAGATATCGCGTGCAGAAGCATTCAGAGGATGAAGAATAGTCACTGCATTAGACGGCGCAGGAGAGGCCTGCTCCAGAGGCATATCAGATATCCGCGATCTGAAATCGCGAGCTAAAACAGAGACCCTTTCGATCTCGGCAGAAGGTCCGCCGTTCTCAGCAATTAAATTCAATCGCTTATTAATCTGCAACAAGGTCCCAACGGCAGGCGTAAACGGAGTCTGGCCTCGCTCGCCATTTTTAAGAGCCGAGCGAAGGTCGAGATACATGCAGCCAGGATCATTTGATGCCACACGATCAATGGCCCTTTTCGAAAGCGCAATAAGGGAGACACCCGGAGGACAAGCGAGCGCTTTCTGCGACCCCGTAATAAATACATCGACGCCAAGATCTGACATACTCAAAGGATCGGCCAAAAAAGCACTAATTGCATCCATGATGAACAGCATATTGTTTCGTCTGCAAAAATCAGACAGCATTGCTGCATCGTAAAGAACGCCCGTAGAGGTCTCGTGAATATTTACCAAAAGGGCCGTATAACCCTGCTGGTCAAATTGATTCAACATTTCGGGAGTCAAAGTGCTGCCAAAGGGAAGCTCAATATTATCGTGGGGAATTCCGTGAATATCGCAGAGCTGAGAAAAGCGCTTGCCAAAACTGCCACCGACCACAACAAGGGCCTTGTCCTCAGAAGACAAAACATTTGCAACAGAGGCTTCAAGGGACGCAGTGCCCGACCCAGTGATAAATACAGCACGGGACTCTTCGGGCGCATCAACGAACCGAAGGAATAGTGCCTCGTTTTGAAGCATAACCTCAGAAAACTCGGGCGTTCTGAAATACGGGACTTGTTCAGAGCCGATAGCAAGAACCTCAGAATCGGACATAACTGGACCAACGGTAAAATTCAGCATAGTTTAACCACCAGGCAATCGATCGAAAGGGGATATTAGAATACCCCTGAAGAACCGGAACTGCAAAATAACGACTCGCAATAACAGATTCTAACAGTTCAGATAACAGCTGCTGATTAAGGGGCCGGAAGGCCCCGAATGCTTTATTCTTCCCAGCCAAACGGAGAACCCGCCCGAGTCCGCTCGGATCTTTGTTTGACGACAATCCCTCCGGGCGGGCATTCGGGCGGATGAGACAGATCCATATGGGAAGAGCGAACACCTTTGCGGCGCTCGTAGCGAGTCTCGCCGTCGATGAGTTCCTGCTGCCCAGAGAAGCCGTCGACTAGAAGCGCAGCCGCGATGAAGTCGGTGCGGGCACGCTGGCCGAGACCGCCGAGGCTTACAGGCTCGAACCGGCTTTTCCGGGAACGTGCAGGCCTATCTCGACTGGTTCGCCAACCTCTTCAGGGCCAACCAGACACAGGACAGATGGAGGCCGACCGCAAAAGTGGTGCGTCATATCCTGATAGCCGACGCGACTTACCGTAGCTTGGGCATAAATGCGGTATCGCCCATTATCCAAACTGTTGAATAAATAGATCAAGAAAGCTGCGGACACTCTACTCGGCATGCCGGGCCCAGGCACGCACGCCACCCCGTCCAATCCGGAACCCCTATGCAACTCTCATGAACCTGTCAACGCCGAACAATCGTAAAGACCATCAGCACGGCATTCGAACATCAAACCGATATCAAATATTTACTGATGCCCCGTTCTTATTCACGATAAGTCACTGCCAAATCGTTAAGTAAATATGTCCGCAGAGAAATGCCCGGATAAGCTTAGTATTTATATCAATCATGGGGATAATCTTTTTGACAAACGCCCATAATTATTTTATTTGAACTAAGACAGTACGCTCTTTAACTGATTGAGAAGGGGCCACCAGCAATGGAAAAGGAAACACTGAATGAAATCGGAAATGACCTGATTGACTTATGCTCGTCAATCATTGCTTCAGTAAATCCCATTGCAGGCATTACAACTGAAGTAATTATTAAAGCTTTCGAAGCTAAAAATCGCGTATTCGCTAATAAACTTAAGAGCTATCTCGAACAATTAGATAAACTCTCTACCCACGACGCCGAAGACTTCTGCCAGCAATTAGCAGCAAAGAAAGAAGACGACCTGGTATTTATACTTACTGCAATTGATCAAACCCTTGAAAAGGACTCGATTGCCTATCAAGCTAATGCCACGGCATCATATCTTTTGAGACATATTTCCAGCACTGAATTCAAGCGAATCTGTATTGCGCTAAAAACAACAATTAAAACTGACCTTGAATTTAGCGCAAACAACATCAACAAACACGATTTGCGTTACAACGCGTGCCTTCAGTCACTCTCCCAATCTGGAATCTGGTATATCTCTGGGGTATCCAACGGTGGAGAGCAATTGTATTCACCCACGCTTTTAGGACATCTCATTGATCAGTACGCCGTTAGCGTTTCAGACACAGAACGATATCATGACCCAAAAATAAGAAGCTATGAAACTATGGGTCTTAATTATCGATTTAATGATTCAACTTTTTACGAGAGAAGTGAGCCTACCATAAGCTGGAAGGAAATGTAAAAAGCAGGACTCTACTCTGCTGTAGTTAACAAAAAGCGTGGAACGAAATATCACATTGGCTACGGTAACACGGGCGATGTCGTTCGCGCAATGTTCGAACTTGTCTCCATAGCTGCAAAATGCCTAACGAAAAAATACTGACACATGTTTTCGATATGACAAGAGCCGCTTGAGCGAGGAGCACTTGAACCCAACCACTCACGCGGCTCTTAAGGATACTTTGCTGGACCTTGGAATTACCTCGCGCTAAAGCGAGAAATACTCGCTCTCGGAAGACAGATTTGGTCCGAGCCACGGATCGCCGTCGAGGAAGAACTCCGGCCAGCGCTGCATAAACAGTGCCTGCTCGCGCTTCCAGCGATGCAGCTTTTCCTCGTTGGCCTCTTCCCTGCCGCGCGAGGTGAACTCGTAGTGGTACAGCTCGGCATAGGGCGTAAAGATGGTGCGGTAGCCCGCCTCCCACACGCGCAGGCAAAAGTCTGCGTCGTTAAAGCCGACGGCGAATTCCTCGTTGTAACCTCCGACCTGCTCAAATACGTCGCGTCGGACCATCTGACAGGCGCCAGTCACGGCACTAAAGTTGCCCGGACGCACAGCACGGGCAAGATAGCCCTCACGCTTTGCCGAGAAGTCCTGGTTGGCATGGGCAAGCGCGCCACGTACACCAACCAAAATGTCGGCATGCTGCACCAGATGATCGGCAAAATAGAGCTTGGCACCCACCACGCCCGCATCGGGGCGCTGCAGATAGCCCATCATCTCTTCAATAAAGTCGGGGCTTATGACCTCGGTATCGTTGTTGAGCAGCAGCAGGTAGTCGCCCTTGGCGTGCTCCACGCCAAAGTTGATGATCTGAGAGTAATTGAACTCGCCCGGCCAGTACACAACGCGCGCGACGCCCTTGCCTTCTGATGCAGAAGCCACGCGTTCCGGCAGGGTTTCGTAACACGCAAACGTCTCCGGGGCTTCGCTGTTGTTCTCCACCAAGACGATCTCGTAGTTGGCATACGTGGCCTTCTCGGCAATCGGCATCACGCAGGCATCGAGCGTCTCGACGTGATCCTTGGTCGGAATCACAATGCTTACCAGCGGCGCAGGTTTAGGCAGAGCATAGCGCATGCGATAGACAAATGGGGTCCCAGTCTCCTCGACCGTTCCGCAAATGTCCAGCGAAGCAAAACGCCTAGCAAAGTGAACGGACCGCTACGACGTCATCCAGGGTTCGCGCCTGGACTTTGACGGCGGCGCCTTCTTTTGGCAGTACCAGCTCATCCTTTCGCTCGGCATTCCCAACCCCATCGCCAAGTGGGATCTGGGTCCCGAGGGTTACCGCGCCATGAACCAGCTGTGCTTTGAGGGCGGCCTGTTCTCGCGTCGCGTAGTCGACAAGATCGGCCTGCCCGATGCGCGATTCTTCATCTATGGCGACGACGCCTGTTATGGCTACGTCGCCAGCCAGCACTTCCCCGCCGCCGTGGTCGCCGACGTGGTGCTCAAGCGCGCCCGCGCCGTCTCCAACTGGGACATCGCCGGCAAGCGCCAGCTCAACTCCACGAGCGACACCAACCGCTACTACATCATGCGCAACCGCGGCTTTTTGGCCCGTTACATGCAAATCTACGGCGACTATCATCCCGTGCTGTTCCGCTTGGGCAACGCCGCGACCTTCTGCAAAGAGTTCATCCGCTTGGCTGCAGTCGACAAATGCTTTAAGACCGGTATCCCAGCGCTGCGCCGCGGCATGAAGGACGCCCGCAAGATCATCAAGGATCCCGACTGGAAGCCCATGCCGCCCATGAAGGACGCCGAGTAGCAAAGGCCCGCTTGCCCCTACAGCCGCTGGCACAACACGGACACACACTGCCCATCGAACCCAAAGCCCCAGCGCATGCGGCCGATACCTGGTCGCGGCACGCGAATCTCGTCGATGCCGTCACGTTCGATGTCGAGCAGCGCCTGCACGGCCAGCAATTCCAGCCCCAGGGCATCCACACCGGGGTCATACATCATGTTCATCGTGATAAGCGGGCGCTCATCGAGCATGCCGAGGGTATCGGCCACATCGAGCATCCTTCCCGTAGGGAACACCTGGATATCCCAGCGGTCCGCCCCGCGCTTTCGATTGGAAGTCGGATTGGCATATCCCGGCATACCAAAGCAGAGCCCATGCAGCAGCAGGTGGTACGGCAACGGCGAATCCGTCTCGTCTGCGCCGACACCCGCGTCACCTAGAATTCGATGTAGCGCCCGCCCCACCGTGTCTTCGTCACCGCGACACAACCCGTCGCGAAACGCATCTACATCTCGCGCGTCCTCGGCGGCGCACTCAAACCATTCAATAATCACGAGACGCAACGCCTGGCGAAGCTCGCCATTGGGCAGACGCAGAGCACGGGAGCGAGCGCTGTTTCCCGGCTCCTCAACCATATCCGTCGTGAGGAAGCCGGACAGGTGTAACGCGGTCCAAACATCATCGACGCAAGCGTCATTCGACACGACGGCGCCCAGACAAAGCGGGGTTTCAACGCATCCATGCGGTTCAAGTAAATCGAACAGAGTCGAAAGTCTCTCGAGATTCCAATCACCAACCGCCCTGCTCAGGCTATCAGCGCATCCATACAGGTCAGCCCGCACCGGCGGCGTGCAGCCTCGGTCCAGAAAACCAATCACACGCGTCGGACTCGAGCAATAAAACCCGCCAAACCGATACCCCTCGAGCCATTCACGCGCATCATCCAGGTATTCCTCGCGTCCAGCACGATTCAGCAGAGCATTGACCTCAGCATCCGAAAAACCGAACCAACGGTCACACCACGTCGAAAGGGGCGTCGAAAGACAATACGAGCAGTTTCGCGAAGAAAGTGCCAACTCGGCAGGACCGGAATACTCCCCCATAAGACACGTCAGCCGCAACGAATCCCCCGCAGCGACAATGGCATCAAACAGTACACGATTGAGCAGCTCCACCGGATCGGCACCGGAAGCATACCTCGCGTTCGAACGGTCCAACAACGCCGCATCGTACTCATCAACGAGCAGCACAACCTGCTCGTCGTAAGCCATCTCCAGCAGCTCAATGAGCACGCCAAGCACCGAGTTGACCTCATCTACACTTGCCACGCCACGCGCAACGCGCTCGATGTGGCGCACCTTGTCTCGAGGTAAATCCGGAGCCGCCAAAAGCGCCAACAAGCGAGCGCACTCACCCGAAAGAGCGTCCCGCACGACGCCGACGACGTTGGAACCGCTCCTCGCGACGCCAGAAAAGTCCAGCGATATCACAGGGTAGCAGGCGAACTCATCCCGATAGCGCCCGCCACCCGCATCCCAAATCTGAGTATCGGCAAACAAGCTCCGACCGGAGCGACCGACCACGGGGCGCTCCAGAAACGCCTTGAGCATCGAAAGGTTCATACTCTTGCCAAAACCATCGGGACGACAACACAGCATAACGGATGCGTCGCAATCCAAGATATCGGTAATAAACATGGTCTTGTCGACCAGCACGCATCGATCCATGGCCTCGGCAAAGTCATGCACGCCGGCTGGCAGTGCCCCGCTACCCGAGCGGTTAATCAGCTTTACGCCACAGTCAGCAGCATCACCATAAAATGCCTGTTCAGACACCGCAACTTCTCCCTCAAACGCAGCACGATGCCCATTGTATCGAGCAACTCAACCGCAATGATGTCGTCATGCAGACGTTTCGGGCAACGGTAGCAACAAAAGCCGCAACGGGGCATAACAAATCGTTGCACAACAAAACGGGGCCCGTTGCAGTCGCACCGGACCCCGTCCAGGGATTATTCGCCGTCAGCCCGTCAGAATCTACTCAACCGGGTTGCTGTCCTCGCCAGCAGTCTTCTTCTGCTGATCGAGCTTATGCTTGCCACTCACAATGGACGTGGCGCCAAGTGTCGCCAAGCTCGCGCTGGCAAGGCTCGCCATCACGATGAGGTCGCCCGTTTTGGGCATATTGCCGCCCGAGGCCTTGGTCGTCGTAGTCGTGGTAGTCGTCGTAGTGGTCGAGGTGACGTTCTTGTCGTCATCCTTCTTCGGATCGGTTTCGGCCTGCTTCGTGCTTTCATCGGTCGAGGCAACGCCGTCGGTCCTGGACTCGGGAGCCTCGCTAGAAGTGTTCTCATCAGAAGACGAGCCGGTGTTGATACCGGACGTCAGTGAATAACCCAACTTGAAGCCAAGCTGCTCGCCAACGGACGGCTTGTTCTCGGTCGACGAATTATCGGTATCGGAACCCTCGGTCGAGTCGGAATCAGTGCCAGAGTTATCGCCAACATCAGTGGAGCCATTGGAGGAGCCGCTATCGGCTGAGCCAGGAACGAAACCACCGGTCGATCCAGAGACAGAGCCACTGGTTGAACCAGAGCCCGAATCACCGGCGCCGCCAGTAGACTCCGTTCCGCCCGAGTTAGCCCCACCATTACCGGCACCATTGTTGCCAGCACCAGTCGAAGGCGTGCCCGTCTCGCCGCCATTGTCCGTATCGCTATCGGTTTCCACCGTTGGCCCAGCAGGCGCAGCAGGAGCCTTGTTCGGGCGAGGTGCCGGCGCGGGTTCAGGCTCAGGATCGGGCTCCACAGGCGTTGCCGCGGCAGCCTCGTCCTCGGCAATGTAGACCAGGCAATCCTTGAGCTCGTTCTTATAGCGATTCTTCCAGCCCTCGTGATACTGAGGCTGGCTCGAATACTTGCGCGCCACGTTATCAACCACGCTGTTCGAAAGCGCGGTCACAAACTCGCGGTCGGTCATATCGTTGGAAAGATTCGCCCAACGGAAAAAGTCCTGGCAGCCACCCGTGCCGCACATGTTGGTAATGCTCCAAACCATGCCCTTGACGCAATCGGCACGACCGGAAATATCAATGCCCAGAGCGTTCTTAAGCCACGACTCGGTCACCGCATAGTAGGAGTTGTACGCATAGGCATCCTGCAGCGCCGAGAACTCAGCCGGATCGGTGTTGTAAGCACCCAGGAAGGCATCCTGCGCAATGCGGCCCAGCTCGGTGAGCTGGCCGTTCGCATACATGGGATTGTTCGCATTGGAAATCTCGCCGCCGTGGTCAATCGCGTCTTTGAGCATGCTGTACTTAGCAGAGTCGTAGTTATAGACCTGCTTCATAAACGGGATGAGCGACCAGCGGCGATCGAACTGGTAATAACCCAGCGCGTTATAGCCATCCCCATACGAAAAGCCCTGGTTGTAATTACCGTGGCTCTCGTACTTGGTAAAGTACTTCATCTCGTCGGTCACATTGACAAACGAAACACCCTGGACCGACCGCAGCACGCCCGAGAAGGACTGCTGGGTGTACAGGCCCTTATCGATATCGGTGGCATCCGAGGCAACGCCGGGCGCGGGCTCCTCGGCAACGGCGGTCGCGGGTGCGGCAACAGCGCCAAACGAAAGCGCCAACGTCAGGCCCGCAACAATCGCGGAATGCTTGGGTTGCATACATCCTCCCTGCATTGGTGTGGTTAAAGTGCAGTTTGCAAAGATGGATTCAGTATTACAGCTCCCCGTTTGTTGCACAACAACTCATCGGTAAACGGCAACAACCCTCCGCGAAATCTTAAGGAATTGCGCTCGAGCTACAGTTTGATATCAAAGTTAATCTCGGGGACGGTGGCTAGGTCGGCGAGGGTCACACCGTCGACGTACTTTTCGATTACGTCGTCCAGACCGCGCCAAAACTTAACGGTGGAGCACAGATCACTGCGGGTGCAGCTGTTGTCGATGCCATCGCACGCTACCGGGGCAGTGCTGCCCTCAACGGCACGCAAGATGTCGCCGGCACGCACCTCGGCCGGGTCCTTGGCCATCATGTAGCCGCCGCCCTTGCCGCGTACGCTCTTGAGCAGGCCCGCTTTCATAAGCGGACGGACCAGCTGTTCCAAATACTTTTGCGAAATATGCTCGCGGTCGGCCACCTCGCGCAGGGCGATCTTGCCCTCGGCGTCGCCGAGCGCCGCGATATAGATCATCAGTCGGAGGGCATAGCGGCCCTTAGAAGAAATGAGCATACCTACCCTCCCATCGTTCCTGGGACAACATAACCTGAAATGTTTGCCCCAAATTGTAAGTACGTGGGACAGGTAATTCTGATGAATTTGTCCCACAATCTGAAAAGTCGAGTGGATTAGTCGGGTTTTCCCTTGACTAACGCCGAACCCATAGTAACTTTATTCCGAGAAGATTCCTAGGGTTTAGTACACCTATGAGTACACCATATACAGAGAGGGACAGCATGAGTGCAAATCCGCTGCTTTCCATCGAGGGTCTGACCGCCTCCGTGGACGAGAAGACCATCCTCCACAACGTCAACCTCAACGTCGCCGCCGGCGAGACCCACGTGCTGATGGGACCCAACGGCGCCGGCAAGTCCACCCTCGGCCACCTGGTCATGGGCGACCCCGTCTACACGGTCAACGACGGCCGTATCGTCTTTGACGGCCAGGACATCACCGAGCTCACCACCGACAAGCGCTCGCGCGCCGGCCTGTTCCTGAGCTTCCAGGCACCGGTGGAGATCCCGGGCGTGCCGCTGTCGAGCTTTTTGCGCGCCAGCATCGCAGGTCGCCCCGGCCTGGAGATGAAGGGTAAGGAGTTCCGCCGCCGCGTGAAGGAACTCGCGGCCGAGCTCAACATGGACACCGCCTACCTCAATCGCGAGCTGGGCGTGGGCTTCTCGGGCGGCGAGAAAAAGAAGGTCGAGATGCTCCAGCTTCTGCTGCTGCAGCCCAAGCTCGCCATTCTGGACGAAACCGACTCCGGCCTGGACGTCGATGCCCTGTCCACCGTCAGCCACGGCATGGACGCTTACCGCAAGAGCTGCGACGGCTCCATGCTCATCATCACGCACAACACGCGCATCCTGGAGCACCTGGATGTCGACCGCGTCCACGTTATGGTCAAGGGCCACATCGTGCGTGAGGACGACGCCTCGCTCATCCCCTGGATCGATAAGAACGGTTTTGAGACCTTCGAGCGCGAGGCCGCCGAGCAGCGCGCCCAGGTCGAAGCCGCCACTGCCGAGCAGCAGGCGTAAAGGGGCGACGCAATGACCAAGAACCGCACCGAGGTCGCGGACATCGACCGCAGCCTCTACGACTTCACCTATGGCGAGGAGGGATTCGAGCGCCTCGACGCCGGCATCACGCCCGACATCGTGCGCGAGATCAGCGCCAAGAAGGACGAGCCGCAGTGGATGCTCGACCTGCGCCTCAAGTCCCTCGAGATCTTCAACCGCTTCCCGGATCCGATGTGGGGCCCCTCCATCGAGGGCCTGGACATGGACAACATCGTCACCTACGTCAAGCCCAACACCGACCAAAAGCACGACTGGGAGTCGGTGCCCGACGACATCAAGAACACCTTTGAGCGCCTGGGCATTCCCGAGGCCGAGCGCAGCTACCTGGCAGGCGTCGGCGCGCAGTACGACTCCGAGCTCGTCTACCACAACATGCAGGACACCGCGTCCAAGATGGGCATCGTCTACTCCGGTATCGAGGAGGCCCTGCACGACCCGCAGTGGGAGCCGCTCATCCACGAGAAGTTTATGACGCTCATCCCGCCCACCGACCACAAGTTTGCGGCCCTGCACGGCGCCGTATGGTCGGGCGGCTCGTTTGTCTACGTGCCCAAGGGCACCAAGCTCGACTTCCCACTGCAGAGCTACTTCCGTCTCAACGCCAAGGGCGCCGGCCAGTTTGAGCACACGCTCATCATCGTCGAGGACGACGCCGACCTGCACTTTATCGAGGGCTGCTCCGCGCCCAAGTACAACGTGGCCAACCTCCACGCCGGCGCCGTCGAGCTCTTTGTGGGCAAGCGCGCGCACCTGCGCTACTCGACCATCGAGAACTGGTCCAAGAACATGTACAACCTCAACACCAAGCGTGCACGCGTGGACGAGGACGGCGACATCGAGTGGATCAGTGGCTCCTTCGGCAGTCACGTGGGCTACCTATACCCCATGAGCGTGCTCAACGGCCGCCGCGCCCGCTCGAGCTTTACCGGCATCACCTTTGCCGGCGCCGGCCAGAATCTCGACACCGGCTGCAAGGTCGTGCTCAACGCGCCCGAGACCTCGGCGACCGTCGAGACCAAGGGCATCTCCAAGAGCGGCGGCATCCAGACCTTCCGCAGCTCCATCGTGGCCACGCCCAAGGCCGAGGGCTCCAAGGCAACCGTGAGCTGCCAGTCGCTGATGCTCGACGACCAGAGCCGCTCCGATACCATCCCCGCCATGGACATCCGCGCCAAAAACGTCGACATCGGCCACGAGGCAACCATCGGCCGCATTGGCGACGACAAGGTCTTCTACCTCATGAGCCGCGGTATCTCGGAGGAAGAGGCCCGCACCATGATCGTCAACGGCTTTGCCAACCCGGTCTCCAAGGAGCTGCCGCTGGAGTACGCCGTCGAGATGAACAACCTGATCAAGCTCGAGATGGAAGGAGCGATCGGATAATGAAACAGACCACGAACACCGCTGCTACCACGCTTGAACAGGTCAACGCGATGCCCGCAGCTACCTGGGGCTGGCTCAAGATGAACCAGACCAAGCTCGAGCTTTCGAACGAGCTTGCCGCCGCTCCTGCCGAGGCCGTTGAGGTCGAGGGTCTGGACGAGCAGTTCCTCGGCGCTGACGACGCGTTCGACACCGCCATGAACGCCATGGCCGAGCGCTTCCCCGAGCGCCGTGCCTCCGCCCCCGGTGATGCCGCCGACCGCGCCCGCATCACGCCCGAGACCGAGCTCGACGTGCCCGCCACCTCCGTCTACCAGGCCGGCGCCATCAAGCTCGAGGAGGAGCTCTCCCCCGCCGAGGCCTTCGAAACCGGCATGGGCGAGGCCGCCTACGCCTACCTGGCCGACCACGCCACTAAGCGCATCGTCATCGATGTGCCCGCATA
>CAKUGH010000026.1 GCA_934654605.1 uncultured Collinsella sp.
TCGGCGCCGATGGCGTCGAGGGTGATGGCGGCGACCTCGGGGCTTGTGCCCAAGAAGGTGCGGCCGTCTTCCTCAAAGGTCATGGTGGCAAAGACGGGGAGGTCGGAGTTCTCGCGGCAGGCGAGGACCGCCGCCTTGATCTCGGCCAGGTCGGTCATGGTCTCGATAATAAAGAGGTCGACGCCCGCAGCGACGCCGGCGCGTACCTCCTCGGCAAAGAGGTCGTAGGCCTCGTCAAAGCTGAGGGTGCCCAGGGGGCGCAGCAGCGCGCCGATAGGGCCGATGTCGCCGGCGACGTAGCGGGCGCCGGCCTCGCGGGCGCAGGTGACGGCCGCGGCAAAGACATCGGCCACGGTGGCAGCGCTGTCGAGCTTGTGGGCGTTGGCGCCAAAGGTGTTGGCGGTGATCACGTCACAGCCCGCCTCGACGTACTGGCGTTGGATATCGGTGATGACCTGGGGCTCCTCAAAGTTGAGGAGCTCGGGCAGAGCGCCGGCCTTCATGCCAGCGGCCTGCAACATGGTGCCCATGCCGCCGTCAAACAACAGGTGCCCCGTGCCTTCGATGGCGGCACGCAGGCGATCGTCCTTGATGCGCAGGTCGTCGATCGTGCGTGTCTTGTATTTGGCGCCGTTGCGACGTGCGGTATCAACAGGCGCCGCCAGTGCAGCGCCGTCAGAATCATGAGTGATAAGCGGAGTAAACATCGGCGGCTCCTAATGGCTGGAATAGCAGGTGGTGTGGGCGGCGCGGAAACGGCAGTGTTCGCGCATGCGGCAGATATTACAGGTGGGGCGGGTCTGGGCGTCGTGGACATCGCCGTCGAACAGGCCGATCACCGCAGTCACGCTCTTGGTGGGCATGAGCAGGCTGGTGGGTGTGACGGTGAGTCCAATGAGGCGAGTGGCGTTGAGCGCATCGACGATTGAGCGCTGGGCCGAGAGCGGGCAGTCGCCGTAGCCGGGACTGAAGCGCCAGTTGCCGGCGAGCCCGTGTGCGGCAGCGTCCGCCTTGACCTGCTGGTCCATCTGCTCAACGGCGGCCTCAACATATGCCGAGCACGCGGCGTCGAGCACGGCGCCCTCCAGGGGCTGCTGGGCTCCGGTGGTCCGCAGACGGCGCTCGGCGGCCATGCCGAGGGTGCAGGCCATGAGCGCTGCCAAGCGGGCGTCCTTAAGATGACGATAGATATCGCGACCTCGCAGCTCAACATTGGTGCCAACCAAGCGAATGCAGGGCTCGCCCTGCTCGTCGACACCCGTGGCATCGACGGCAAAGACGCGACGTACACCGCGTGGCTCAATGTCTAGCTCCAGGCGCTCGACCACAAGCTCAATACGTCGTGACAGCTCGGGCTCAATCTGCTGGCCGCCGTAGCCCAGATACCGCAGCATCTCGGCGCGGTCGACGCGGGGGTGATGGGCAGCATCGACACGGTAAAGCGCCGGCGACGCAAGGTCGGCCGGCACTTCGACGTCGGTTGTATCGATGTGCGGTTTTTCCATTACCCCAGGCGCTCCATAATGGTCGCGGCGATTGCAGGACGGTTCATAGTGTACAGGTGCAGGCCGTCGGCGCCGTGCTCCTTAAGGTCGCAAAGCTGGCGGGCGGCATAATCTACACCTGCCGCCTGCAGGCTCTCGGGGTCGTTCTCGTACTTGGCGAGGATCTTGATGACGGGGGAGGGCAGCGATGCGCCGCACATAAAGACCATGCGGCTGATCTGCGACTTTCCCATAAACGGCATGATGCCCGCGGTGATGGGCGCGGTGATGCCTGCCTTGTCGGCGAGCTCGCGGAAGCGGTAGAAGCACTCGTTATCAAAGAAGAGCTGTGTCACAAAGAAGCTCGCGCCGGCGTCCTGCTTTTGCTTGAGGTATTCGACCGAGAGGTTCAGATCCTCACAGGCAATATGGCCCTCGGGATAGGCTGCGGCGCCCACGCAAAAGCCGGCGTCGACGAGCTCGGGGATGAGGTCGCGAGCATAGGCGTAGTCCGAGGCGGGCTTGTCGTCCTCGGTCGCGCCGGCGGGCAGGTCGCCGCGCAGGGCCAGGATGTTTTCCACGCCGGCCGAGCGGTACTCGTCGATCTTGGCGGCGATATCGGCATGCGTGCGGCCCACGCAGGTGAGGTGCGCCACAGAGGGCGTATCGAATTCGCTCGAAATCATATGCGCGATGGGGGCGGTGGTGGCACCGTTGCCCGAGCCACCAGCAGAGCAAGTGACCGAGACAAAGCTCGGCGAAAGCCTGCACAGGTTGCCCGCCACCTCGCGAGCCGTATCGAGGGTAAGCTCGCCCTTGGGCGGGAACATCTCAAACGAAACGGGCGTGGTGCCCTGGGATGCTGCCTGCTTAAAAACCTCGTCGACGCGCATATCGTGCTCCTTTAGATATTTAGTGCGATGTGTTGTAAGGATTCTACAGCACCACTGTGCCACGGTGGAGTTTCACTCACTATTTGGGGGATACCAATCAAAGATGCTTTGCTATCGGCATTACCTATAACGGGGTGTCTCATCTGGGACGAGACTATAGAAGCTGGTATCTAATACAAAATACCAGTCAATTTAGCCCCGTCCCAAATTAACTACCCTAAAATCATGCGGGGAGGTCTGCAATTTATACAGTTCGTTGGCTGTTAAGGGTGGTAATAATCCTGCGATGCGGTAACCTCATTGATTGGTTTCGTGACCGCAACATAACGGTAATGTTGCGGAAACACGGCGAGTCTAATCTAAGGCTCGTTCGTTAGTAATCAACACCGCATCTCACGCGGTGCCGATACGAAGGGAGTTCCGTATGGCCGAACTTACTGACCGCTTCGGGACCATGGTGTTCTCTGAGGAAGTCATGAAAGACTACCTCCCCAAGGACATTTGGAAACGCCTCGCTGCAACCCTCGAGGACGGTGAGCCGCTCGACCTGGATGTGGCCAACGCCGTCGCCCACGCCATGAAGGTCTGGGCCATCTCCAAGGGCGCCACGCACTACGCCCACTGGTTCCAGCCGCTCTCGGGCATCACTTCCGAGAAGCACGACAGCTTCCTGGAGCCCAACCATAACGGCACCGCCATTACCAAGTTTACGGGCAAGAACCTCATCCAGGGCGAGCCGGACGCCTCCAGCTTCCCCAACGGCGGTCTGCGTGCCACCTTCGAGGCCCGCGGCTACACCGCTTGGGATCCCACCAGCCCCGCCTTTATTAAGGACGAGGTCCTGTGCATCCCCACTGCCTTCTGCTCCTACACGGGCGAGGCCCTGGACAAGAAGACCCCGCTGCTGCGCTCCATGACCGCGCTCGATCGCGAGGCCAAGCGCGTCCTGGCCCTCTTTGGCAAGACCCCCAAGAAGGTCGTGCCTTCCGTCGGCGACGAGCAGGAGTACTTCCTGATCAAGAAGGACGCCTACCGTAAGCGCAAGGACCTGGTTATCACCGGCCGCACCCTCTTTGGCGCCAACCCCTGCAAGGGCCAGGAGCTCGAGGAGCACTACTTTGGCGCTATCCGCCCTACCGTCTCGGCTTATATGAAGGACCTGGACGAGGAGCTTTGGGCGCTCGGCATTCCCGCCAAGACCAAGCACAACGAGGTCGCTCCCTGCCAGCACGAGCTTGCGCCGGTCTATGAGGAGGTCAACGAGGCCATCGACCAGAACTTGGTCATGATGGAGAAGATGAAGCTCATCGCCTCCCGCCACGACCTGGTCTGCCTGCTGCACGAGAAGCCTTTCGACGGCATCAACGGCTCCGGCAAGCACAACAACTGGTCCATCGGCACCGAGTCCGAGAACCTGCTCGATCCGGGCGACACCCCGCTCGACAACCTGCAGTTCATCGTCTTCCTCACCGCGGTGATCGAGTCCGTCGATAACTATCAGGAGCTCCTGCGTGCTTCTGTCGCCTCGGCCGGCAACGACCACCGTCTGGGCGCCAACGAGGCTCCTCCGGCGATCGTCTCCATCTTCCTGGGCGACCAGCTCACCGAGGTTGTCGAGAAGATCATCGACGGCAAGGCCTCCGTCCACGCCACCCACGGCGTGCTCGACCTGGGTGCCGATGCCCTGCCCAAGCTCATGCAGGACAACACCGACCGTAACCGCACCTCTCCGTTCGCCTTTACCGGCAACAAGTTCGAGTTCCGCGCCTGCGGCTCCGAGCAGAACGTCTCCGACCCCAACATGGTTCTGGACGCTGCCGTTGCCAAGTCGCTCAAGGCTTTCGCCGACGCGCTCGAGGGTACGTCCGAGGACAAGTTCCAGGACGCCGCGCTCGAGTACTGCAAGAAGGTTCTGACCGACCACCAGCGCATCCTCTTCTCCGGCGACGGCTACTCCGACGAATGGCCCATTGAGGCCGAGAAGCGCGGCCTTGCCAACAACAAGACCACCGCGGACGCTCTGCCCGCCTTTGTCTCCGAGAAGGCTCTTGCCCTGTTCGACGAGATGGGTGTTCTGACCAAGGCCGAGGCCCAGTGCCGCTACGACTGCAAGCTCGAGAAGTACAACAAGCTCATGAACATCGAGGCTACCACGATGATTCGCGAGGCGCGTCGTACCTATCGTCCGGTCATCACCGCCTATGCCACCAAGGTCGCTAAGGGTCTCGAGGCCATTCGCGCCGCCGGTGCCGAGGCTGCCATGCAGTGCGAGCAGAACACGCTCAACAAGCTCTGCAACGGCATCACCACTATCAACGACTCCATCAAGGCCCTCGACGCCGTGCATCAGAAGGCTGAGGCCCTCGACGGTCAGGAGCAGGCCAACGTGTACGCTCACGAGGTCGCTCCCGCCATGGCTACGCTGCGCGCCGCCGTGGATGCCATGGAGGAGATCGTGGCCGCCGACTACTGGCCGGTCCCGACCTACGACGACATCCTGTTCTACGTGTAGAGCGTAACTGACATATCGTCACGGTATTGAGCCGGGGTCCGCATCGCGCGGGCCCCGGTTTTTGTTTGCGACGGACGCTTTGGAGCCCGTTTTGCCACTGATTTACCTAGATCATAAAGGGCAGTGGGCAAAAAATGCCAAATATGAGTACTGTCACAAGATATGTAGCATTAATTTTTGGCAAAATGCACAGTGTTACGCAACATATGTCCAAGTACTTGGCTGACAAACACCTGCAATTCTGCCGCCGTAGGGCGTTTTGACGTCTAAATCACCTTCTGAAGGCGTGAAATCGCTGTTACCAAAATGGTAACAGTACTCATATTTGCCATTTTTTGCCCACTGGCCTTAGGAGGAGAGCACGATCCGCACCCTGTCGGGTTCGAATCCCGGCTTATGGATAGCAAAAAGCCCGTCACCGCTTGAGTAACGGGCTTTTCATTTTGATTGGTGCCCCCAACGGGATGTCCGCGTGCGGCTGGCGCCGCCCGCTTCCGCTGCGTCGCTCCGCTCCTTGCGTGCTGCGCTGGAAAACGCTTCGCGTTTCCTCAGCTCCGCACCCTGTCGGGTTCGAATCCCGGCATATGGATAGCAAAAAGCCCGCTACCGAATTGGCAACGGGCTTTTCAATTCAAATGGTGCCCCCAACGGGATTCGAACCCGTGATATCCACCTTGAAAGGGTGGCGTCCTTGGCCGCTAGACGATGGGGACAGCGGGAAAGAGTATAGCAGACTTTTTCGCCAGTTCGCATATCGATGACAAACTGGAAAACCACCACACAGGAGCCACCACACAGGAGCGGGGCATCTATCCCGATCATCAAACATCTCAATCTGTAACATCTGGACGGGAATATCGGCTCTTCCTGTTACAGATTGAGACGGAAGGCGCATGCCTGGTCGAATAATCTCAATCTGTAACACTAAGACGACTTTTAACGGTCTAGATGTTACAAATCGAGACAAACTAGCGGGGTAGGTCAAAACCACCACAAAGGTGCCTGTCCCCTTTGTGGTGGGGTGCTAGGGAAGGAGCTTCATGGCGGCGTCGTGGGCGGTGTGCTCGTAGGTGTCGTCGAGGGGTTTGAGCGGCAGCAGAGCCATGGCCTGGGCATCGCCGCGGCGCTCGAGGGCGCGGGCAATCAGCCAGTCGGCGAGTTCGGGATTCTTGGGTAGCGCCGGTCCGTGCAGGTACGTGCCGATGACGCCCTTGTAGATCAGACCCTCAAAGCCATCGTCGCCGTTGTTGCCGGTGCCCGTGACGATGGACGTTCCGAGCGGCGTGGCATCGGCATCCAGAAGCGTGCGGCCGCCGTGGTTCTCGAATCCCACGAAGGGCTCGGGCGCCAGGTCGGTCTTGACGGCGACGTTACCAATCAGGCGGTCGGAGCCACGCACGGTCTCGGCGGCAATGACGCCCAGGCCTTCGATGCGGTCTTCGCCCATATAGTACGAGCGGCCGAGCAGCTGGTAGCTGCCGCAGATGGCGAGCAGCGAGCCGCCGTCCTCAACGTAGGCCGCGACCTTATCCTTCTGGGCGAGCAGCTCGTGTGCCACGGCCAGCTGATCGCGGTCGGCGCCACCGCCCATCATGACGATATCGGCATCGGTAAGATCGAGCGTCTCGCCCATGCGGACCTCGTCCACGCGCACGGGAATGCCACGCCAGGCGCAACGGCGCTCGAGCGCGATGACGTTGCCGCCATCGCCGTACAGATTGAGGGCGTCGGGATACAGATAGACGATGCGCAACGGGCGCGAAAGCTCGACCGGCGCGACATCGGTGGGGACAGCATTGCCATCGGCGCATGCCACGGCGCGGGTGGCAACCGTGCCCGCATCGGCGCCCTTCAGCCCGTCGAGTTCCTTGACTAGCGGCGGGAAGGCCGTGTAATTGGCGACGGCGTAGAAGGTGTCGCCGGCGGCCTCGTCTGCCACGGCGCCAATTGCCTGCGCGACATCCGAAATAATGGTGGCGTCGATGCCAGCGTACTTGAGGCGCACCTGCATGTCGTGTGCGCGTGTGCCGCCGGCAAAGGCAACGAGCCCCGGCGTGTCGGCGATGCGTTCAAAGTCGACGTCGTAGATCCACGAAACATCGTGGCCATCGGCATCGTTGTCATTAAGGAAGAAAGCGCAGAGCCTGCCGCCAGCTGTCTTAATAGACTGGATCTGGCGGTCGAAGCCCACGGGGTTCTTGGCCAGGTTGGCCTCGACGGCGCGGCCGGCAATATCCCAGCGACCCATGCGACCGCCCGCGGGCACATAAGCGTCAAGTGTGGGCTGCAGGTGGGTCGCTTCGACGCCCAGCTCGTGCGCGGCAAAGAAGGCGGCGGCAACGTTGTAAACCATGTAGAGACCGTTGTAACGCGTGATGATGTGCGCGGCGGCCGCGTTGGGCTCAGCCCCAAAGACCAGGTCAAAGCCGTAGCCGTCGCAGCCGAGCTCCACGCCCGTCACGCGACGGAGCAGCGCGGGACGACTCCAACCGCACGAAGGACAATGATAGGCGCCAAGCTGTCCGTACTGCACGTAGTCGTACTCCAACGGGGCGTTGCACTGCGAGCAAAAGCGCGAGTCGCTAATGCGGTCAGACTCGGTGTTGGTGGCGCCATCGATGCCAAAGGCAATACTCGCGTTGGGAATGCGCGCGGCGATCGAGGCGCACAGCGGGTCATCGGCGTTATAGATGAGCATCGTTGTCGGCGAGAGTTCCAGCGCATGGGCGATGACGTCCTGAGTATGGTCGATCTCGCCGTAGCGGTCCAACTGGTCGCGGAACAGGTTGAGCAGCACAAAGTACGTTGGTTTGAGCTTGGGCAGAACGCGTACGGTGTAGAGCTCGTCGCACTCAAAGACGCCCACGCGCTTGCCGCTGCCGGCGCGCTTAAGTCCGCTGCGTGCCTCGAGCAGCGCACCCACCACGCCCGGCTCCATATTGTTGCCGGCGCGGTTGCACACCACGGTGGCACCGCTGGCGGCAACGGCGTCGGCGATCAGGTTGGAGGTCGTGGTCTTGCCGTTGGTGCCGGTGATCACCACGCTGCGGTCGACGAGGCCCGCGAGGTCGCTCAGCAGCTCGGGGTTAATCTTCATAGCGATGCGGCCGGGAAGCACGCCGCCCTGGCGCTTAAGGACGGAGCGCAGCCCCCAGCGAGCGATATCGCTCGAGGTGCAGGCGAGAGATGAGCGGAGGTTCATAAAACCGTTCCTAACGTTAATGACATGGTCGGGGCGAGCGCGTCGCTAAAAGCCGTAGCGGCGCGCAAATTCCTGGGCAAGCTGCGAAACGTCTTCGCAGACGTTGGCCCAGGGGGCAAAGTCGGGGGTGTCAGAGATGATGCCGTCGGCTTCCCAAACCGCCTGATGCGAAAGGTCCCAAGGGTCGCGCGGCTCGGGGCGGCAGGGAAGATACGGCGTCTGGTACACCGGGTTCAGCAAAAAGAACGCGCCGCCTTCGCAGCGGTTTGCGAACTCGCGCAGTGCGCGCGCCGCCGGGCGCATCTTGTTCGTTTTGAACAACAGAATCGTGCGGGCGAGCAGGTACCAGGGGGAGTTCTCGAGCGCATCGGCTCCCATCTGCTCCTCGAGCTGGTGGGCCAGGGCAAAAAAGCCGTCCTGGTCTTCCAAGCGGGCGAGGGCAAGCAGCACGGTACCGGCGGCTCGGGTGGGATAGCCCTCTGCCTTAAGAACGCGGCGGGCATAGTTGGCGGCGGCGCGGTAGCGGGCGCTTGCCATACATAGCTGCGAGATGGCTTCGAGTGTGTGGAGCCACCCGATAAGGGCCGGCTCGCTCACGGTAAGATCGGCTGCCGTGACGCCGTCTGCCAGCACGTTGTTGGCCCAGTAATGCGGGGCCTCCATGTCAAATCCAGGCACGCTTTGCTGCAGGTAATCGGCCGTGCTCGCTTCGAGCTTCATCAGGTCGCCCAGGCACGCATCGACCGGCGTGTCCGCCAAAATGATGGCGAGCAGCTGGGCGTCGACGGCCAGCGCATCGACGCGAACGATCTTGAGCAGCTCATCGCGCATGTCGTCGAACAGGCGATTGCGCGTCTGCTCGAACTCCTCGTCGCTGCCCATGTCCTCGATACGGCGAAGCTCATCGAGCAAATGACGATGAACGCCGGCATAGGACAGCAACGCTTGGGCATGCTCGGTCTGCGCATACTTTTGAGGGTTTGCGCTTATGTCAGTATGGACAAGCTCGCGTGCTGCATCGGTGAGCTCGGGGTGCGATGCCAAGTAGGTGCGCTCCAGGTAGGCAGGGATGTAGACGCTCGGATCCATTAGAGGTCCCCTCCCTTAAACGGCAGGCCCTGCTCGGCCGCGCGCAGGATACGCTCGTCGATCTGGGAGCGCACGATGTCGTTGGTGGCGACCCAGGCGGCAAAGCTGGCGTTGTCGGGGGCGCCCAGGCCCTCCTGCAGCACCGGCGTCGCCTCGGACAGGGCAAGAACGAGCTCGTCGGTGGAGCCTGCACCCACGTTGACGCGGGCATAGATGCCATCGGGAAACTCAGTTTGGAAGTAGAGCGCCTCGGCCGCGTGCGGGCACGAGCGCGTCAGGATGCGCAGGTAATGCTCGGCACCCTCGTAGTCCAGCTCGCGCCAGGCAGCGCTCATCAGCGCGATGAGCGTCCACGGGTCCAAGTCGCGTTCTGCATCCTTGGGACGACGGCGCAGCGGCGTGTTGGCGAGATAGGGGACGGAGTGGGCAGAGCGAAAGCGCTTGAGCTCCTCAGCGGGGTATTCGAGCTTTGCCATGGCGAGCATTGCGGTGTGGCGGACGCCGGCAGGATCGTTGGGGGCAAAGTCGAGGCTGCGGTTTGCGGCTTCGAGCGACATGCGGTAGTGGCCGCTAATGAGCGCGCGCGATGCCAAGGCGGCAAGCCAGCGCAGATAGGGACGGCGGGTCAGGTCGCCTGCGGCCTCGCGCTCGTAGGGGTCCTGCGCCGAGGCAATCTTGAGCGCCAGATCGTGCTCCACCTCGTCGCACTTGGACACCAGATACTGCACGTATTCCTCGTTGGATTCGGCGGTGAGCGCCGTCAGCATGCGCTGGGCATCCCAGTTAGCCGGATCGAGCGCGGCTGCCTCGCGGAGCATGTTCTCGGCTGCGGCTTCTTCTTGCTCTGCCTGGGCGTCGTCGGGGATAAAGGGGATGCGGTAGTCGACAGCCTCGACCACCTTGGCAATGAGGTGCCCGGCGCGGTCGCGGTCGTGCACGATGAGCGGCGCGGGGTCGCGGGTGAATTGCTCCATCAGACGCTCGACGGCGGGGCCGTCGGTGAGCGGGATATTGTCGCGGCGCAAGGCCTCAAGAACGAGGCGATGGCAATCCTCTTGAATGGGGTCGAATGCCATGGGGCCTCCTTTGCTGCGGTTAGGGTTCAAATGTCTCTATATAAGGTTCTAGTTTACCCGCATGTGGCACACCGGGGGTGCCGCACTTGGACTTGCACCTTTGCACCACGAAGACGGATGTCGCACAAATGTCGGCACCTTGGACGACCGAGTGGTATCACGGTGCCGCAAACGGTCGATATTTGGCGGCGAACGGTGCATATTTTGGAGGGGCACCGTCCTGCCCGGGATATGTAGTCAACCTTGATAAAACGTTTGCCCAGCTTGGGGGTATGGATGCCACACAAGGGTCTTCGGGGATAGAAAAAACGTTTCATCATTGGCGGCTTTAGGTGAATAACTGACCAACCAGAACGGTAAAATAATGCACGTCCGAGCGTTGAGACGTTTAGACATCGCGTATCGCCATCGCCGGCGACGCGCAAACACGGTCCTAACGGAGCCAATCGGGTGCTCCGTTATATACACAAGTCTAAGAGGGGCTTGTTTAGGAGGCACAGTATGGGACGTTTTACCAATCCTCGCGATCTGTACTTTGGTGAGGGCGCTCGTCACGAGGTGAAGAACCTCAAGGGCAAGAAGGCCATCATCGTTTCTGGCGGCAGCTCTATGCGCCGCGGCGGGTTCCTGCAGGACGTTGAGGCCGACCTCAAAGAGAGCGGCTTCGAGGTCAAGCTGTTCGAGGGCGTCGAGTCCGATCCGTCCATCGAGACGGTCATGAAGGGCGCCGAGGCCATGCGCGAGTTCGAGCCCGACTGGATTATCGCCATCGGCGGCGGCTCGCCCATCGATGCCGCTAAGGCCATGTGGGTCTTCTACGAGTATCCCGAGGAGTCCTTCGATAACATCATCCAGCCGTTCAGCTTCCCTGAGCTGCGTCAGAAGGCTCACTTCTGCGCCATCTCCTCTACCTCCGGTACCGCTACCGAGGTCACTGCCTTCTCCGTCATCACCGACTACGCTAAGGGCATCAAGTACCCGCTGGCCGACTTCAACATCACCCCTGATGTCGCCATCGTCGACCCCGAGCTCACCTACACCATGCCCGCCAAGCTGTGCGCTCACACCGGCATGGATGCTCTGACCCACTGCATGGAGGCCTACGTTTCTACCTTTGCCTCTATGTTCACCGACGCCAACGCTCTGCACGGCATCCGCGAGATCGTCGAGTGGCTGCCCAAGTCCTATGCTGGCGACCATGAGGCCCGTCAGCACATGCATGAGGCTCAGTGCATCGCCGGTATCGCCTTCTCCTCGGGCCTGCTCGGCATCGTTCACTCCATGGCTCACAAGACCGGTGCTGCCTTTGAGAACGGCCACATCATCCACGGTGCTGCTAACGCCATGTACCTGGGCAAGGTCATCCAGTGGAACTCCAAGGACCCGCGTGCTGCCGAGCGTTACGCTTACGTGGCCAAGGAGATTCTGCACCTTCCCGGCGAGACCAACGAGGAGCTCATCGCTGCGCTCGTCCAGAAGATCCGCGACCTCAACGACCAGCTCAACATTCCGCAGTCCATCAAGGATTACGCAAATGGTGGCGTGAAGGTCGACGCCGAGAACCCGCAGATGGTTTCCGAGGAGGAGTTCCTCGCCAAGCTGCCCGAGATCGCCGCGAACGCCGAGCAGGACGCCTGCACGCCGGAGAACCCGCGTGAGACCAAGGCTGCCGACTTCGAGAAGATCCTCAAGGCCTGCTACTACGACACCGACATCGATTTCTAATCGACTCTTGTTATCGTAACGAGGGGCTCCGCACGTATCCGTACGGAGCCCCTTTCTTTTTACTTATATAGAGAATGGGATAAAAATGGCTGCAATCTTCAATAGCCCCAGCAAGTACATCCAGGGTCCGGATGAGCTGGCCAAGCTCGGCTCTTATGTCGAGCCGCTCGGCGCTAAGGCCCTCGTCATCGTGACGCCTTCGGGCAAGAAGCGCGTCGGTGCCAAGATCGAGGGCGGCTTTGCCGAGGCTAAGGCTGAGCTGTTGTTTGAGGACTTTAACGGCGAGTGCTCCAAGGGCGAGGTCGATCGTCTGGTTGCGCTCGCTCGCGGCAACGGCTGCGACATCATCGTCGGCGTCGGTGGCGGCAAGATCCTCGACACCGCCAAGGCCGTTGCCTACTACCTGGAGTCCCCGGTTATCATCTGCCCCACCATCGCTTCGACCGATGCTCCGTGCTCCGCTCTATCGGTGCTCTACACCGATGATGGCCAGTTTGATAAGTATCTGTTCCTCAAGGCGAACCCCAACATTGTCCTTATGGATACGACGGTTATCGCGGCAAGCCCGGTGCGCCTGACGGTCGCTGGCATGGGCGATGCGCTTGCAACCTACTTTGAGGCCCAGGCGACGCACGATGCCGACGGTGGCACCTGCGCCGGCGGCAAGGGCGGCATGGCTGGCCTGGCGCTCGCCAAGCTTTGCTACGAGACGCTCATGGCCGATGGCGTGAAGGCCAAGGTCGCGCTGGAGAAGGGCGCGCTGACGCCTGCCGTCGAGCACATCATCGAGGCCAACACGCTGCTCTCCGGCATTGGCTTTGAGAGCTCTGGCCTCGCTGCCGCTCATGCCATCCACAACGGCCTGACGATGCTGCCCGAGTGCCACAGCATGTATCACGGCGAGAAAGTCGCCTTTGGTACCATCGTCCAGCTGGTGCTCGAGGATGCCCCGACTGAGAAACTCGAGGAAGTCTTGGGCTTCTGCATTGAGCTGGGCCTACCGGTCACGATGGAGGAGCTTGGAGTTGCCGAGCTTACGCGCAAGCAGGCCATGGTCGTTGCCGAGGCCGCCTGTGCGCCCGAGGACACCATGTGCAACATGCCGTTTGAGGTGACGCCCGAGATGGTCGCAAACGCCATTCTGGGCGCCGATGCGCTGGGCCACTACTACCTCATGGATGAGTAAATCAAGCTAAGGGAGGGGCAAAGCCAGCAGATGGCTTTGCCCTTTTTGCTATGGTTCAAAGTAGCCTGACCCCAATGCACTAGGTTGGTGCAAGGGGGACAGGTTAGTTTGCACCAATTGTTGTTGATGAAAGGGCGGGGTCTCGTATGGCGCTTCCTATGGTTTACGGCGGTCCCGGACGATATGTTCAGGGACCGGGCGAGCTCTCGCGTCAGGGCAGGTATTTGTCGTGGTTGGGCTGCGCTGCCTATGTCTTGTTTGACCAAGGCACCGAGGATCGGCTGTGCAAGCAGATCGTCGATGGATTCCTAGACGATGGCATGAGTGAGCCGTTCTTTAAAATCTATAACGGTCCATGCACGGAGGCAGCTGTTATCGAAATGGCCAAGGAGGCCCAGGCCGAGTATTGCGACATGGTGGTCGGTATCGGCGGTGGCAAGATGCTCGACATCGCCAAAGCCGTTGCGCACTTTGCCGAACTTCCGCTGTGCGTGTGCCCCACGGCGGCATCGATGGACGGTCCGTGCAGCGCGATTTCGGTGCTGTATCACGAAGATGGGTCGTTTGACTACTACCTGGCGCTTGCGAAGAACCCCGACCTGGTCGTGGTTGATACCGACGTGGTCGCCGCGGCACCGTTGCGCATGACGGTTGCCGGTATGGGCGATGCGTTGGCCACGTACTTCGAGGCGCGTTCGTGCGTTGCGGCGCGGGGCACGAACGAGCATGGCGGTACGCCGGGGCACTTGGCTTTGGTTGCAGCCCGCGCTTGCTACGACACGCTTATGGAGTGCGGTGCGGCTGCTAAGCGTGACCTCAAGAAGGGGCGCATGTCGCCAGCCGTTGAGCGTCTGATTGAGTGCAACATTCTGCTTTCGGGCGTTGGCTTTGAGAGCGGTGGCTTGGCGCTGGCGCATGCCATCGCCAACGGCCTGACGATTCTGCCCGAGTGTAAGGCCATGCACGGCGAGGCCGTGGCATTTGGTCTGGTAGTCCAGCTTCGCCTGGAGCGTGCGCCCGAGCTTGACCAGGTGCTCGAGTTTTGCCAGCGCGTCGGCCTACCGACGACGCTTGAGGGGCTGGGCCTTGGTGAGATCTCCGATGCCGACCTGCAGAGTGTTGCGGACGCAACTTTTAAGAACGAGCGCAATATGGCCAACGAGCAGGCCAAGGTGACCAAACAAAAGCTCGTGCAGCTCATGCGCGAGGCATAGCTTGGCACTTGATTGGCCTTGTGCAATCGAGGCGGCGATAGACCATAGGCTATTTGCCGCAAAGATGCGCCGCATGGAATTTGCCCGAGGCGTGGGCCGATGGCGTATCATTATCACTTGCTTGTTTGCACTGCTCAGGGAGGGGCCGCGCATGGCGCAGGAACACGATCTGTTTGATGACATCATCGAAATCAGCAAGGGCTTGGATTTTTTTAAAGACCCGCTTGGCGGCGTGACCGACGCGCTCGATCCGTCGGCGCCGCAGTGGAACCCTGCTGACTATAAGGAGCGTCCGCGCGGCAACACCATACCGTGCCTGGCTTGCAAAAACGAGAAGAGCGGCTGCACCGCGTGCATGGACGTGTGCCCGGTGAACGCCATCGAGATCGAGGAAGATGCTATCGAGATCCTCGACAGTTGCCGTAAGTGCGGCCTGTGCGCCGCTGCTTGCCCGACGGAGGCGATCATCTCCCCGCGCCTTGCGCCCAAAAACGTCTACGACGACATTGTCTCGGCGGCCACGAGTCACGAGACCGCCTACGTTACCTGCACGCGTGCGTTGAAGCGCATGCCGCGCGAGAACGAGGTCGTCGTTGCCTGCGTGGGCGATATTACGGCCGAGACCTGGTTCTCGGTGCTGGCCGACTATCCCAACGTGAGTGTGTACCTGCCGCTGGGCGTTTGCGATAAATGCCGCAATACCGGTGGCGAGGATATTCTGGGCGAGGCAATCGCAACTGCCGAGGAGTGGGCCGGTACGGGTATGGGCCTGGAGGTCGACCCCAAGAGTCTCAAATGTCATAAGCGCCGCGAGTATGAGCGCAAAGAGTACATGGAAAAGATCGCCCGCACCACGGGTCTGACCGTGACTAAGCTCAACCCGGCAACGGCAGCACTGGCATCGGTGACACAGAAGCTGAAGGCTCACCGTCACCAGATTACCCAGCTTGAGCGCACACTCAACACCATGTGCGGCACCACGACGACTAAGCGTCGCCGTTCGCTCACCCATGGGCGTCAGCTTGTGCTCTCGACGCTGCAGAATCACCCCGAACTTGCCCAGAATATGCAGGTGAGTACGCCGGAGTGTGACTTTGACAAGTGCACGTCGTGCGGTGAGTGCGTCAATGTGTGCCCCACGTTTGCCTGCGATCTGGTGGGAAGCGGCCGCTTTGCGCTGGAGTCAACGTATTGCCTGGGTTGCGGCGCCTGCGTCAAGGTTTGCCCCGAGCATGCGCTTAAGCTCGTTGAGCACGATGCGTCCAATCTGGTCGTCGTCGATCCCGAGGCCGAGGAAAAGGCCGCCCAGAAAGCCAAGGCCCACGAAGAGGCCCAGAAGGTCAAGGCCGAGGCAAAGGCGAAGCTCGATAAGATGCTCGACCAAGTGGAGAAGCTCGCGGACTAGCTAGCGAGCCTAATCTCTGCTTCATTTGCGCCGCCGTGGTGTCTGGGTTCGCCCGGATGCTGCGGCGGCGCTATACTTATGCAGTTTGAAATACTTGTACCAAAAGGAGCTGCTGTGTCCCTTTCCATCGGTATCGTGGGCCTGCCCAACGTGGGCAAGTCGACGCTGTTCACCGCGCTTACCAAAAAGACCGGCCTTGCCGCCAACTACCCGTTCGCCACGATCGACCCCAACGTGGGTATCGTCGACGTGCCCGATAGCCGCCTGCAAAAGCTCGCCGACATCGTTAACCCGGGTCGCATCGTGCCGGCGACGGTCGAGTTCGTCGACATCGCAGGTCTGGTGAAGGGCGCCAACGAGGGCGAGGGCTTGGGCAACCAGTTCTTGGCCAACATTCGCGAGACCGACGCCATCTGCGAGGTCGTGCGCTACTTTAAGGACCCCAACGTCATGCGTGAGGTGGGCCGCACGGGCGAGTTCGTCGATCCCGCCGGTGACGCCGACACCATCATGACCGAGCTCATCCTGGCCGACATGGGCACGCTCGAGAAGCAGCTGCCCAAGCTCGAGAAGGAGGCCAAGCGCGACAAGGAGCTCATGCCCAAGTTCGAGGTCGCCAAGCGCTTGCTCGCCTGGCTCAACGAGGGTAAACGCGCCGCGTCCATGGAGATGACCGACGAGGAGCGCGCCGCTGCCAAGGGCCTGTTCCTGCTTACCATGAAGCCCATCCTGTATGTGGCCAACGTAGACGAGGACATGCTCAACGAGGACCTCGCGCCCATCGACGGCGTCAAGCCGCTGCCGATTTGCGCCAAGATCGAGGCCGAGCTTTCCGAGCTCGATCCCGAGGATGCCGCCGATTACCTGGAGAGCCTGGGCCTAGAGCAGCCCGGCCTGGATGTGCTCGCTCAGGCAGCCTACAAGCTGCTCGGGCTGCAGTCGTTCTTTACGGCCGGCGAGATGGAGGTCAAGGCTTGGACGGTTCGCCAGGGCGCGACCGCTCCGCAGGCTGCCGGCGTGATCCACACCGACTTTGAGCGTGGCTTTATTAAGGCTGAGGTCATTGGCTACGACGACTACATCGAGCTCGGCGGCGAGCAGGGCGCCAAGGCTGCCGGCAAGCTGCGCATCGAGGGCAAAGAGTATGTCATGGCCGACGGCGACGTCGTGCACTTCCGCTTTAACGTGTAAGGACGACGCATATGTTCAAATATGGCAAAAAAGCTGGCTACATGGGCATCGCGCTACTGGTGCTTGCGGTGCTTCCGCTCGTGGTTGCGGCGTGTGTCCTTCCCAACATTGGACCGGAGGTGGCAACGAAGTTTAATGCCGCCGGCGAGGCAACGCGCTGGGGCAAGAGCTACGAGCTGCTGGCGCTGCCGGTGCTCAATCTGCTGCTCGGCGTGGCGACGTACTTTACCGCCGGTCGTCAGGCAAAGAACAACGAGGACTCCGCTGTGATGGCGCGTCTTACGTGCGAGCGTTATCTGCGCAACGGCTGCATCACGGGCGTGTTCCTCAATGTGATCAACGTCTACTTTATGTACTCGGCTATCACTGGTACGGGCTTTGGCCTGGGATTCTAGCTTGTTCCTTTAGGCAACGAGCCTGCAAGCATATTCGATGGCTGCTGCGAGGCCGCCGCTCGATCGTGGTTTAAAGACCACGTCGGCGGCGGCCTCGTTTTCGTATCCCGCACCGCGTAGCGTCAGAGCGACGGCGGCTTCTAGGAGCAGGGGGAGTCCTTGCGGGGTGGTGGCGATAACAGCGGTCTGGTCGAGCGTGCAGCCGTGCTCTTGGCATAGACGTGCAAGGTCGCCTTGCTTTGGCATGGAGAGCGGTGCCGTGGGGACACGGCTCGATAGCAGCGCAAGTGCCGTGCGTTCGTCGGGCGTAAGCTGGTCGGCCTCGACTACCACAAGCTTGGGTGGCGCATTGTGCGAGCGGCAGCCTGCTCCCTGCGCGTAAATCGAAGAACCCGCCATAGAAAACTCCTGTGTATTCAGCAAAACGTAAACTATAGTTTACGTTTTTGTTCGGCTCCATTTCAAACTCGGCTGCATGGACGAACGTGCGAAACAGATTCTTGGTAAGCGAGTCGAACAGACGCGCAGGGACCTTGGTATCTCCAAGGTCGATTTTTGTGTGGCAACAGGAATCAGCCGTCCCTACCTCGACCGAATCGAAGACGGAACGGCAAATTTCACGCTCAAGGTTTTATTTAAGATTGCACCCGCCCTCGGCATGACGGTGTCAGAACTTCTCGAGGGTCTCGAATAGGGGATACCGGTCGATATCTGGCTACGCCATCGGGATGCGGTCGTGGTTGACCTGACTGTAGAACAGGCGCTGGATCTCGGTTGCGTCGCGCGACTGGCCGAGTGCCCACATGGTTTTGGCCACGAGCGTCTCGGTGGTCATGTCGTCGCCGCGCAAAATGCCCGGATGATCGGCGTACGCGCGACCGACCTCGTAGACGCCCAAGTCCAGACCCTCTTCGGGCACCTGCGTGGTCATAACGACGGTGCGGCCCGAATCGACCCAGCGGAAAATCGCCTCCTGGAACGACTCGCCCGACTCGCCAAACTCAGGGATGCCGCCGATGCCGAAGGTCTCCAGGATCACGGCGTCGTAGCTATCGGCCAGGGCGTCCAGAATGCCCGGGTTTACGCCGGGCGTGAGCTTAAGCACAAACACGCGCGGGTCGATATTGTCGTAGAAGCGAACCGGGTTTTCGCCCTGATGCGTGCCGTGGAGCCCATTGCGCACAATACGGTCGTTGCGGATATAGGCGATGGGCGGATAGTTGACGCTAATGAACGCGTTGAAGCTCATGGTGCGCTGCTTGCGGGCGCGCGTGCCGGCAATGGCCACACCGCCAAACACGATCGAGACATCGTGCGAATGCTCGTCGAGCGCATAGAGCAGGCTCTGGTACAGGTTAAGCTTGGCGTCGGTAAAGGGGTTGCCCATGGGCTTTTGCGAGCCGGTGAGCACAATGGGCTTGGGGCTGTCCTGGATAAGGTAGGAAAGCGCCGCGGCGGTGTAGCTCATGGTGTCGGTGCCGTGCAGAACCACGAAGCCGTCGTGGTCGGCGTAACCCTCGACGATGACATCGCGGATGCGCATCCAGTCGCTGGGGCGCATATTAGTGCTATCGATGTTCATGGGCTGCACGACGTCGAGCTCGCAGAGGCCCAAGATCTCGGGAACGCTTTGGGCGAGCTCCTCACCGGTCAGGGCGGGGGAGAGGCCGTTGCCGTCCTCGGTCGATGCAATGGTGCCGCCCGTGGCGATGAGAAGGATGCGCTTCATGCTGGTATTCCTATCAATTTTGTCGCCGCGAGGGCGGAATCGTTCGACAGTATTGTGGCACAGCGCGCTCCATGTTCAAACGTATTACATCATCTGTAACGTTTGGTAACACTTCAATCGTCGCCAAAAGGGGTGCAGGTCGTGCGTTTGCCGTGCGCTGATGCCTGTGAGGGGGGAAGAAACCCCACATAACGTGTACACTATGAAAGTTATTTTCGTTCATTCGCGCGGGCGGGCACCGGCTCCCCGCCAACAAGAGGGGGTAACCATGGATCAGAAAGCTTCCGCAAAGGTCCTCGTACTCGACTTTGGTGCGCAGTACGGCCAGCTCATTGCCCGTCGCGTCCGCGACCTTAACGTGTACTCCGAGATCGTTCCCTGCGACATCTCGGCCGACGAGATTCGCGAGATGAACGCCTCCGCGCTCATCCTTTCCGGCGGTCCGGCCTCCGTGTATGCCGAGGACGCTCCGTCCATCGACCCCGCCATCTTTGACCTGGGCCTTCCCGTTCTGGGCTTCTGCTACGGCCATCAGATCACGGCCGTGACGCTCGGCGGCAAGGTCGGCCACTCCGAGGTGGGCGAGTACGGTCGCGCCACCATCACGCGTACGGCCGGCGCCAAGCTCTTCAACTCCACGCCCATGGAGCAGACCGTGTGGATGAGCCACCGCGACGCCGTGTCCGAGGTGCCCGAGGGCTTTACCGTCACCGCCAGCACCGACGTGTGCCCGGTTGCCGCCATGGAGTGCGTCGAGCGCAAGATCTTCACCACGCAGTTCCACCCCGAGGTCAAGCACTCCGAGTACGGTCAGCAGCTGCTGAGCAACTTCCTGTTTGAGATTTGCGGCCTGGAGCCCAACTGGAGCATGGACAACCTCGCCGAGACCATGACGGCCGAGTTCCGCGAGAAGGTCGGCGACGACCGCGTGATCCTGGCCCTGTCTGGCGGCGTTGACTCCTCCGTCGTGGCTGCTCTGGGCGCCCGCGCCGTTGGCAAGCAGATGACCTGCGTGTTCATCAATCACGGCCTGCTGCGCAAGGGCGAGCCCGAGCAGGTGGAGGAGGTCTTCACCAAGCAGTTCGACGTCGACTTCATTCACGTCCACGCCGAGGACCGCTACGCCGAGCTTCTGGCTGGCGTGACCGAGCCCGAGGAGAAGCGCCGCATTATCGGTACGCAGTTCTGGAAAGAGTTCTTCGCCGTGGCTCAGCAGCTCGAGACCGATGGCAAGCCGGTCAAGTACCTGGCACAGGGTACCATTTACCCCGACATCATCGAGTCCGGCGCTCGCAAGACGGGCGGCAAGACGGCTACCATCAAGAGCCACCACAACCTGATCCCGTTCCCCGAGGGCGTGCACTTCGACCTCATCGAGCCGCTCGACCACTT
>CAKUGH010000027.1 GCA_934654605.1 uncultured Collinsella sp.
TATGGTATGGCGGCGCGCGTGGGCGATCAGGGCCAGGCGGCTCAGCATCACGGTCTGGGGCGTTTGCTCGTGGAACGTGCGTGCCAGATTGCTCAGGATGCGGGCTATGCGCACATCAACGTGATCAGCGCGATTGGTACGCGCGAGTATTACCGCCACCTGGGTTTTTGCGACCATGACCTTTATCTGCAGAAGGAGCTCTAGATGAACAAGCCGAGTGTTTCTGCTGGCGTCGTTGCCGGCGTTGCCCTGGGAGCCGCGGCGCTGGGTGCGGCTGCCGTCGCTGTTCGCGCTGCCTGTTTGCAGGTCGCACGGACCCGCAACGGGTTGGCGCGCGTGAAGCGTGTGCACGATGAGAGCGGTGCCGAGGTCCGTGTGCTCGTGCAGGGAGGCGTCTACCAAAGCGCGAGCTATGTCGGAGATCGTTGGGCGGAACCGGCCTTTGCGTACTATCGTGCGTTTGACGATGCGTTTGAGGCCGAGGACACAATGCGTGACGCGTATGGTCACGGCATCGACCGCATGCTTATGCTGGGCGGCGGTGGGTTTGCCTATCCTAAGTTCGCTCTGATGTCGCACGAGGGTTTGCGCATGGACATCATCGAGTATGACGCAGAGATTACGCGCCTGGCGCGCCGTTGGTTCTACCTGGACGAGCTGGAGCGCACGGTGGGCGATCGCCTGCGAGTGATTACCGCTGAGGCTCGCTCGTACCTGGGCGTGACGAGCGTGGGCCATCGTCGCTACGACGTGGTCGTGAGCGATTGCTTTGGCGGTGCCGAGCCCGTGCGCGAGCTGGCGACGGTTGAGGCGTTGCGTTTGGTGCGAGGCAGCCTGAACCCCGGGGGTATCTACGTGGCCAATATCGTGAGCGCGAACGAAGGGAGCGATGTGTCGTTCCTGCGCGATTGCGCCGCCACGGCGCTCGAGGTGTTCGACCACGTTTGGGTGGTCCCATGTGACGATACGGAGTTCGGCGGCGAGGAAAACTACCTGCTCATCGCCAGTGACGGCGACTACGCCTTTGCCGAAGCCGTGCCTTTCGATGCCGACTTCCTCGGCACTGCTCTCCACGACTAGCCTATTGGGAGTAGTCAGTCCCGTCTTATGTGTGGGCGCGCCAGCTGAGGACGCGCTGCTTCATGCCATCGATGTCGAGCACGCCTTCGGCAAAGCCCTTGCGTACGAGCTCTTCGGGAACGTACTCGTCGTAGCGATCAAAATAAGGCACCTCGCCGGGATAGACGAGCTCGATGGGGTCGAAGTCCTTCTCGGCCTCGGCGGCGAGCACCTCAAAGAACGTCTCCTCGTCTGCCTTCATCTTAAACTGCATAAAGTACGGGCGTGAAGGGTCGAGCCCGCGAAGGCCAAGCTCCGCGGCACACTTGATCTTGAGCATGCGCTCGAGCGCCAAAAAGGCGTAGCTTCCCAACCAGGGGAAGAGCACCCAGGTGTCGCCGCCCAGGTTAATGAGCGGTTTAGTTCCCGCGCCCGAAATCTCGGCGGTATGACGAGCCTGCGTAAGGCGTGCTCGTGCGTTGCCCATAAGGTACGGATATGCCGCGTGCTCGTTGAGCGCCTGGCGCATGCGCTCGAGCACATGCGTATTGATGTCTCCGGGACAGTCGCCAAAGTAGGCCGGCACACGGCCCTTGACCTGCGTGGCAAAGACGGTGTGACGCTTCCAGTCCACTTCCTCGACGATCCAGCAATGGCCTGCGATGGCGATGCGCTCGCCAGGTGGTGGCGGGTTGACAATCGTGCCCAGCTCGGCCGATTCGCTGCGAACGGTAAACTCCTCGTTCTCCTGGAACACGGCGTAGAACTTAAAGTTGTTGATGATGCGCTCGCCCGCGAGGCCCACGATGAGCCCGCCGCCCTCGGTGACCTGGATATGGTCGATTTTGATGAGGTGGCGCAGCAGCATGCGGTAGTCATCGGCGGAGACGCGGTGGAAATAGCTGAGCGTGAGCACGCGCTGGGCAAGTTCGGCCGGCGTGAGCTCGCCGGTGCTGGCGAGCGTCGACATGGTCTGGTGATAGAGCAGGCTGTAGGGGAGTCGATCGAGCTCGGGTGGCTCGACCCACTTTTCCTCGCGATAAAGCTGTACGAGCGCGATACCCTGTAGAAGCTTCCAGGGAATCGTCTCGGGCATCATCGTGCGCGGCTCGGGCTCCTCCTCGCGCATGACAAACCACATCTCGGGCGGAAGATCGCGGCGGCCTGTACGCCCCATGCGCTGTAAAAAGGAGCTGACGGTAAACGGTGCGTCGATCTGAAACGCGCGCTCCAGACGGCCGATATCAATACCGAGCTCCAGTGTGGAGGTGGTAACGGTTGTCTGTGCCTGTTCCTCGTCGCGCATGAGCTCCTCGGCGGTCTCGCGCAGCGATGCCGAGAGGTTGCCGTGGTGGATCAGGAAGCGGTCGGGCTCGTGCCGGTTCTCACAGTAGCTGCGCAGCATGGAGCACACGGCCTCTGCCTCCTCGCGCGAGTTGGCAAAGACCAGGCACTTGCGGCCGCGGGTATGTTCAAAGATATAGCCCATGCCGGGATCGGCGTTGTCGGGCGCGGTATCGGTGGGGTTGAGCAGTGCCTGCTCGGTCGCTCGCGGGATGTCGACTTCTCCCTCGGGGGCCGAGGAAGTCCGACGGTCCTTAGGGGCGGCCTTGCCTCGCGCTCGCTCGCGACGCTGGCGGCGTTCCTCCTGTGTGAGCTGTCCGCTGTGGCGCATATCTTGGATGCCGGCGGGCAGTGCCGCGGGTGCCGCTGCTTCAATGCGCTCGCATGCGAGCACCTCGGCTTCCTGCGGGCCTGTGCTCATAAATCCTCGCTGCTGTGCCTGGGGGCCCGAGTTGTAGAAGTGCTCCATGGAGATGCGCCACACGCGGCGCGGTTCCTCAAAGCGGGGGATGACGCAGCCGCGCCCCGTTCCCTGTGAGAGAAAAGCGCCCGTGCGCTCGGGGTCCCCGATGGTGGCCGAAAGGCCGATGCGCCGGGGCTGCACGCCCGCCATGCGCGAAAGGCGCTCGATAAGGCAGAGCGTCTGACCGCCACGGTCACCGCGCATGAGCGAGTGGACCTCGTCAATGACCACATAGCGCAGGTCGCAAAACATGCGCGGGATTGCCATGTGCTTATGGATCAGGAGCGCCTCGAGTGATTCGGGCGTAATCTGCAAGATGCCGCTCGGCTTTTTGATGAGTTTGGCCTTATGCGACTGTGAGACATCGCCGTGCCAGTGCCAGACAGGGATATCGGCCTCTTCGCACAGATCGTTGAGGCGTACAAACTGATCGTTGATGAGCGCTTTGAGAGGGCCAATGTAGAGGGCGCCCACGCTCGCGGGCGGGTTCTCCCAAAACTCGGTCAGGATGGGAAAGAAGGCCGCCTCGGTTTTGCCGGATGCCGTGGATGCTGTCAGGAGCACATTGTCTTGCGTGTTAAAGATTGCATCTGCTGCCGCAACCTGGATAGAGCGCAGGCTTTCCCAATCGTGGGAGTAGATGAAGTCTTGGATAAACGGAGCATATCGATCAAAAGCGTTCACGGGGCCTCCTCTCAACAACGGGCTGATCAACGTAGCGGGCAACGGCGCGATATCTTGCAACATCGGCGTTTGCCCAGATAAAACCTGCCAAAATATACCTGTCCCTTTTTGGTAGGTTAGATGGTGAACTCGGCGAAGTTGCGGTTGTCGCCTGCGGTGCCGGTGTCGTTTGTTGCGGCTGTCGGTGCCAGCGCATCGCCGCCGACGCTTTGCAACAACTCGGCCACGTCGGCGTCGGGGTTTTGACACAGAATGTCGAGCAGCTCGATAAAGTCGCGGATGACCTCACGGGGCGTCAGGTGCGTGTCGGCTCCCACGCGGCCAAACTCGATCTTGAGGAAGTCCACCAAGTCGTTCTCGGTAAGCGTAGGCGTCCAGCCAAAGTAGCCGGCATGGATCTGCATGAGCTTTTCGATCAGTACCAGCAGCTCCTCATAGGTGAGCGGCTGCAGGCGGATGATGGGCGCGAGCATGTCTTTGAGGTCCTCGCGCGCAAAACGGCCCTGAGCGAGACGGCTGCGCAGAGCCTCGTAGGAAAAGACGCCGCGGCGTCGGTCCTCGATAGAGGTTGGAGTGCCGCCCATAATCATGCCCAGGTACTGTGCCTTGCCTTGCAGCGTGTCGTTGTACATCGTTAGGATCTTCTCGTAGTTGTACTGGCGTGTGATAGCGTTGGGAATCTTGTACAGGTTTACGAGTTCGTCGATGAGCACCAGCATGCCCTTGTAGCCGCTGCAGACCAAAAAGCGTGCGATGAGCTTGATGTAGTCGTACCAGTCGTCGTCGCTGATGATGGTCGAGGAGCCTAGCTCGGCGCGCGCCTCGCTCTTGGTGCGATACTCGCCGCGAATCCATTTAGTCACGCGGCTCATGGTTTCTTCGTCTCCCTCCGAGACGGCCATGCGATAACGGCGGAGCATGCGGGTGAAGTCAAAGCCGTGGACCATCTCCTCGAGTGGGGCGAGCTGTGCATTAACGGCTGACTCGTCGGCATCGGCGCATGAGGCGACCCAGCGATCCAAGATGAGGTTGAGCGCACCGCCCTCGGGACGCGTCTTGGTCGATATGTTGCGGATAAGCTCGCGATAGGTGGCCAGACCCTGGCCCTGGCCACCCTGCAGGCGGCGCTCAGGGGATAGGTCGGCATCGGCGACGACGAAGCCCTCACCCATGGCGTGTGTGCGGATGGTTTGGAGCAAAAAGCTCTTGCCGGCGCCGTAGCGACCGACCAGGAAGCGAAAACTTGCGCCGCCATCGGCGATGAGGCTCAGATCGGTGAGCAGGGCGCGGATCTCGACCTCGCGTCCCACGGTGATGTAGGGAAGGCCGATGCGCGGGACGACGCCGCCCTTGAGCGAGTTGAGAATGACGGCGGCGACGCGCTTGGGCACGCGGGGTGCTGCGGATGCGGTATCACTCATGGTCTAGGTATCCTCTCACGTCTGCTTCGTAGTCCTCGATAATTTGCGGTCCTGACGCGCCAAATTCAATAACGGTGTCGCCCACGAGGTCAAAGAGGGCCTCGTTGATGCTGTCGACGAGCATGTCCTCGCTCTTGCCCGACTGTGCTACCGCCGATGCTGCCTGCACTGCGTTCTGCTCGAGCAGCGCGAGCAGATAGGCGTCTGCGGCGGGGGCGAGTGCGGGTGCGGTGCCGGCGGACATGACCGTTGCGGGTGTGGGCGCAGACGCGAGGAGAGGGGCCACGACACCAAACTGCTCGGTGGAGACGGTCGGCTCGTCAGGTTTGTCCTGCTGTGTGGGTGCCACGACCGGTTCGGCAATCATGTTGGCCGCGGGTTCGGCTTCCGGTTGCCCGGAGCCTGCTTCCTCGGCTTTCGCAGGTGTGTCGTCCTCGCGCTCCTCGTCGATCAAAAGCGCCTCGCGCGTCTGTGCGGCGGCACTTCGGATATGCCCCAGCTGGCTCAGGTCGATATCGATCTTAACGGGCTGGTGTGCGGCATCCCACGAAAGCCATGCCGCGATCTCGTCGTCGATGATCTTGGCCAGATATTTGGGGACCTTCTCTTCCTTAAGGGGATGAGTGGGGTCCAACACAAGGCGCAGGCGCTGGTCGCAAGTGCGCATCATCTCACCGAGCTTGCTGCTCTTTTGTCTGCTGCCGTGGATGCGCATACACTCCCAAAAGCCGTTTTGGCAGCGGTAGATGTGAATGGGGTCCAGGTGATATTCGCAGTCCTCGTGGCGCTCGGGCGCAAAGAACACGGCCGAGGCAAACATGGTGTAGGGCATGGCCGTCTCCTCCCCAAACAAGCTCGCTACGATGCCGGTCTTTCGATGCGTGTCATAGTAGCGCGCCATGCGGACATATACGGCGCATGCCACGTGGCGCAGGTCGCGATGATGGCTGCGGTCGAGCCGTGAGTTATTGAGGTTGTACGTGGAGAGCGCGTTGATGGCGGCCATGAGCCGCTCCTCACGCGCCTCGTCGGGCGGAAGGGGGAGCGCGGGCTCGGAGGCTTTGCGACGTTTGGGAGCTTGGGTTGACGGCGTCGGCGCAAGGTCTCGCGCTGCGCGGCGAAGCTCGATGAGGGCGTTGTCGAATGCGACGGTTTTGGAGTCGCGAAGCAGCTTGGGATCGAGCCCGTGGAATACAGCGTAGTCCTGCAGCCATACGCGCGCGAACCGGTCGATGCCGGGCTCAAAGGCGCGATAGGCATCCCAAAAGGCCTTGATCTTGTCAAAGCCATCGTGCGGGTCGTCGACGCCAATGCCGCAGATTAATTCATAAAGATACAGAAAGGCAAACGAGGTCGATGTCTCCTCGATATTGCCACGGCGCACTTGGGCGCGCCAGGTAAAGTAGCCACGCAGCTGCCGGTCGCTCATGGCGTTGTAGGTGGGAAAGTACGACTTAAAGGTGCCGTTGTAGGGGCAATCGTCCTCGAAGTCGGCCATCAGCAGACCTTGGCGGTAAAAGAGCTCCGCTTCCGATAGCCAGCGCCCCGCGCCGCCTTTGGGATCATCCTGCCAGCGCGATATCTCGCGCATTTTGCGGTACTGGTCGGGGAGGAAGTTCTGCATCTGTCGGCCGGTCTTGAGAATCGGCTCGTCAGCGTAGATTTCGTTTGAGAAGCGGGCGGACTGATGGGTCCGGGCCTCGGCCATAATGCGCTCGATGAGCATCTTGACGTCCTGGTCGGCCACCGCCCTCTCCTCTCCCTATACGGTGTCGGTGACCTCATATCATAGCACAGCATCAAACAGATGTTCGAGATGCCGCTATGTAGATAGACTTAGAACAGGAGGGCGTAGATGACGGCTATGACGACGGCGGGGAGCATGTTGGCCGTGCGGAAGGTCTGAGGTCGGATAAGGTTGACGCCGACACAGAAGATGAGCATGGAGCCCACGAGCGAGAGGCTGTCGAGGGCTGCGGTAGTCATGATGGGGGAGAGCGCGCCGGCAAACAGCGTGATCGTCCCCTGGAACACGGCGACGGGCAGGGCCGAGAAAATGCAGCCGCGGCCGAGCGAGGCGGTCATGGTGCAGACGATGATGCAGTCCAGTGCGCCCTTCAGAGCGAGCGTGGACCAGTCGCCGAGCAGGCCGTCCTGAATCGATCCTACGATGGCCATGGCGCCGATACACACAGTGAGCGATGCCGAGACAAAGGCGTTGGTGAACTCGTTGTCGCCTTCGCTGCCGGTTTTGCGCTTGAGCCATTCGCCGAGGTTCTCGATGGCGGCCTCCAGGTTGATGGCCTCGCCGATGAGTGAACCGAGGGCAAATGAGACGATAAGCATGGTGGTACCGGTGGTCGCCAACGCCTCTCCATCGATAACGAGCATCTTTTGCATGGTGCCGCCCAGACCGATAAACAGAACGCACAACCCCGACGCCTTCATGAGCGTGTCTTGGATGCGGGGCGTAATGAAGCGCCCGCCCATGAGGCCCAGCAGACCGCCCGCGATCAAAAGCGCGACGTTGATAATCGTTCCTAAACCCGGCATGAACCCTCCTGCAATTGATGCCAACGCGGCAATCGTAGCAGAACGGGGAGGGGAGCGCTCAGTATCCGAGTCAAGCGGCGGTTGGCGGTCTAGCCCAGGACGGGGCTAAAGTCGAAGCGCAGCGTCATGAGGTGCTGCGGGGATTCGATAGCTGCGGCAATGATGTCGGCATCTCGTGCGCGATCGAACCCTTCAAGTTCCATCTGATAGGGGAAGTCTTCTTGGACACCGATGCGCCGCGGAACCAAAAGCTTGGTTCCGTCGAATTCTTCGGTTCGCGTTCCGTCTGCTGCAACGGAATAAAGGTGCAGCTTGGCGGTCGTTGTGGCATTAAGTGCCGAGATAGCTTGGATGTCGTTCGATGCGCTCCTTGCTCCCACTGCTGTAAGTGCCGTAGGCGCGACGACTTCACCCGAGGGTAAAAAGACGAGCTCGACGGTATTGGGGAATGTGATGAGGATATTTTTGCGGCGGGGCGCATCGGCGGCGACTGGCTCAATGCTTGCGGCGTCGACGGTTTCCGTGTGGTCGAGCGCGACCATCATGCAGCAGTTGCCTTCGTCGACATCTGGGGGAGCGGCAAAATCCAGGCCGTCTTTCGGTTGGGGATCGCTTGACTCGGTGGCGGTGCTGCCTGGCTTTTCGAGAGGAGCCGCAGCGTTGTCTTCTGATGATGTATCGCCTGCATCGTCAATATGTGCCGGTGCGTCTGCGACCTCGTCTTTGGGGGATTTGCCATTATCGTTAGATATAGGAGCGGCAATCCCGACGGACCCCACTCCGTGCCATGTCATTTGGAGCAGCGCCGGATCGGCGAGAATGCGCTGCACGCCTTGCGCCCGGGCATCGATATTGATGGGGGCGGGTTCTGATCCGCGCGTGACGTTAAGCGAGCCTTTCTGCGTGCTGTTTTGAGCCTCCCGGTCGCCCGTGTCGTTCGCAAAGAACAGCAGAGGCGCGTCTCCCGTTGCGATGGCGTCGGTGTCCGCCTTGGTCAGTCGCAGCGATGCCGTAAAGGAGATGACGGGCTGCGCGCCATCGACATTCGAGGGAACGCAGCCCAGGCATACACCTCCTTCTTTCTCATGGGCCGCGCTGTCGAAGACGACCTTTGCCCCGTTCGCCGAGTCATCGACCGAGGCGATATCGATGCGCAGTTCTATGTCGCATGGGTCGCCATCGGAGTCGACCGCAACCGATTTCCATGTGCAGATGACACAACCCGCCTGGGGGCTGTTCTCCTTATCCGAACGCTCGGTATCCACGACTACCGAGCCGTCCGTATTGCGACGAAGACATCCCGAGGTTCGGATCGCGGCCTGTGCGAGCGAAAAACGTCGGCAGGCGACGATGCCCGACGAATTCGCCACGGGGCTCAGAGCTTGCGGTAAGGAGTTTGCCGTGGCGGGCGTCGCCCAAGCGGCGAGAGGCGTACCGGTCGCCAGTGCGCTGCAGAGCGCGGCGACGGGCAAAAGGTGTTTGGGTGCCATGGTTCTCCTATCTATTCCGCGTGCTCCGGTCGTGCTTGGCTATTGATTGCGTTTGGTGTGCAGGCCAAGACACGTCAGTCCTGCTCCCGTCGTGGCGACGCCTATCGCAATGAGTTGCCCGGTGTCACTCGTCTGAGCGAGCGGCTCGTGACGGCTGTCGCGATCAAGGCCCGAAAGGTCAACGGTCACTTCTGTAGCCGCCTGCGCTTGCTCTTGCTGAGCAAAGGCCATGGCGGGTGCGGTCGCCAAGATGCCGACGATGGCGGCCAGTGCGATCGCCTTAGGACGTGGCATGCGCACCGGGCTCGACCGTCCAGGTGATGCTTGCTACTTGATCTCCCGTACCGGTGACGTGGTAGATGTCACGCGTGACGCGGGCGACATGCCCGCCCACGCTGAGTTTGATCTTGTCCGTTCCGTCAGCAATGCCCTTGTACTTCATGTTGAAGCTTGCGTCTTTGGAAAGATCAAGGCCCGTAGTCTGAGTCGCGGAGCTGGCATCCTTTTCTGCCTTATCGGGGCCAACCTTAAAATCGATGGAGTTCTGGGCCGAGCCCGCCTTTGCGTCTGCAACGATTGCCCAGTCGTTCTTGGCCGTGACCTTCATATTGGTGACGTGGATGCCATATGCCGAGAGGTTGTCGATGGTAATCGTATTGTCGGAGGGGCCCACAAGCGTTCCGTCGGCTTTGGCGGCAAAGGGGATGACCGTCGGCGCCTTAAACGAAACATTGCTAATGTCGGCCTTCACCGTCACATCGGTGGTTCCAACACGCACCTCTGCCATGGCCGCCGTCGGCGCGGCACCCATCGCAAGCGCGAACGCAAGCCCTGCGCCCACGGCGAGCGCTCTGGCTCCGTTCAGGTTCCTAGTGATGTCCATAATCGATCCTTTCTGCTCTTCACGGACCGTTTCCGTGATGGTTGGACGAATGCGGGCAGGGTACTGCCCCTACGAGCGCGTCGGCCGCTAGCCTTCTGCCTGGGCCACCCGCACTTTGACGCGCGTCGGATTGCCATGGGTGTCGTAGGTCTTGGCATCGAGTGCCTGGATCTCGATGTATGCCTCGCCTTCTTGGATATCGCCGGCGGGACAGGTCTCAACCGTCTTGCCGGCTTCGACCACACCGGACTCATAGATGGTCTCGTCGTTTTGAATTACGCGGAAGCGCTGAGGAAACTTGTTGTCCTGGACGTTTTGCACGTTGACGCGCAACTTGCCGCCTTCCTGCAGCTGGGCAACCGGGGCGACCGAGATCGTCATCATGTTGTCGCGAACGATGGCGTCGAGCTCATCTTGGATTTCTTGGCGCGACTTGCCCTCCGCCGTCGTGACCGAAGCGCCCGCCTCGGGCACGGGCTGCGACTGCCAAGCGTACAGCCCAACGGCGACGAGGGCGCATACGATGGCCAGACAGACAACGACGAGTTTCTTGCGACGTCCCAGTCCTGCAAGGCGGGTCGGCTTCTTCGCGCTCATGCGGCATCCTTGGTGGTGTAGACACGTGCAAACGTGGAGGGGTCTGCTCCAAAGAGCATGTGAAGCATCAGACGGCGTGAGTAGGCGAGCTCGTCAAAGTCGGGAGGGAGCTCGATGTTGTGGATATGCGCGATGTGGTGGGCGAGCGCCGAGAACGACTCGGGGTCGCAGATAACATCGGTGGTGACGTGGTAGACCGCCGTATCGGGAAACGCCTCTTCGTCGAAAGGCAGGAGATGGGGATCGTCGTCGACCTCGATGGCGACGCCGTACTGGGGCCAGTAATATGCCATGGGAACCTCCCTGCTTCTGGGGCCAAGCCTTCTATCGGTTTGGCTGTCGATGCCGACCGTATCAGCCGCAACTTGACCAATTTCTGACCAAATACTTGACGGATTGACATCTCTGCAGGTAAAGAGCGGTAAAAAATACTTCAACTTTTTTCGAGCGCCAATTGCGTGGTCGCTGGCGGCAAAGCTATATGTGTCAAAAACATCGTCTGCCGAGGAAACCTCGCCACTCGCCGAATTGCACGAACGTAAAAATCGCCAATTATGGAGACGGTCTCGAACACGTTAACGAAACGATGCGGTAACATCTCCCTGCAAACACTGCAGTTAACTAAAGGGGGAGTTCGCGTGTCTGTAACCATCAAACCCTTCACCGACGAGTTCGAAGAGTATGGCCGCGATGAGTCTCGCGCATCGGGTGAGGCCTCGAGCATCTCGTTTCCGACAACGGAGGACGAGGTCCGCGCCATTTTGGAAAGGCTCCATGCCGAGCGTGTCCCGGTAACGGTTCAGGGCGCCCGGACCGGTCTTGCCGCCGGCGCCGTGCCCCATGGCGGTCACATCCTCAATACTTCCCGCATGAATCGCTACCTAGGCCTTCGCCGCGATGAGCAGGGCCGCTTTCTCTTGCGTGTAGAGCCCGGCGTCGTTTTGTCTGAGCTGCGCAAGCAGCTGGGCAAGAAGGTACTTCCGACCGCAGGTTGGGACCAGGCTTCGCTTAAGGCTTACGAGGAATTCCAGGAAGCCCCCGAGCAGTTCTTTCCCACCGATCCCACCGAGGCATCTGCCTGCCTGGGCGGTATGGCGGCTTGCAACGCTTCCGGCGCCCGTAGCTACGCTTGCGGCCCCATGCGTCCGCACGTCACGGGCCTTCATGCCGCGCTGACCGACGGTGACCTGCTCGAGCTTAGGCGCGGCGAAGTTTTTGCGCAGGGTCGTCGCCTTTCGCTCGTCACGGCGCAGGGCCGCACGCTCGAGCTCAACCTTCCCGACTACACCATGCCCAAGACCAAAAATGCTTCGGGTTACTTCGTTGCTGACGACATGGACGCCATCGATTTGTTTATCGGTGCGTGCGGCACGCTCGGTGTCATCACCGAGCTCGAGATCGCCCTGCAGGCGGCGCCTGCGGTCGTTTGGGGCGTGAGTTGCTTCTTTGACAGCGAAGACAAGGCCGTGTCCTTCACCGATTCCGTGCGCCCCGTCCTGTCCCACGCGGCTGCCATCGAGTATTTCGATGCGGGCGCCCTGGATATCCTGCGTCACCAGCGCGACCAGTCGACGGCGTTTGCCTCGCTGCCAGCGCTCGACAAAGAGGCCAAGGTCTGCGTCTACGTGGAACTCGACTGCGACGACGAGGCCCAGGCGACCGAGGAGCTGTATCACCTGGGGTGGGTGCTGGAGCTTGCGGGCGGCAGCGACGATGCAACATGGGTCGCGCGCACCGAGGTCGATCGCGAGTGCCAGCGCTTCTTCCGCCATGCAGTGCCCGAGAGCGTCAACATGCTTATCGACGAGCGCCGCCGCACCGATCCCACCATTACCAAGCTGGGCTCGGACATGTCGGTGCCCAACGCGCGCCTGGCCGATGTCATCTCCCTCTATCGCCGTACGTTGGCCGAAAGTGGGCTCGAGTCTGCAGCCTGGGGCCATATCGGCAACAACCACCTGCATGTGAACATTCTTCCGCGCGATGCGCAGGACTACCGCCGCGGCGGAGAGCTCTTTGCCCAGTGGGCTTCCGAGGTCACGGCCATGGGTGGCGCCGTCTCCGCCGAGCACGGCGTCGGTAAGATCAAGGCGGGCTTCTTGGAGACGATGTACGGCCACGAGGCCATGGTCGAGTCGGCACAGCTCAAGCTCCAGCTCGACCCTGCCGGGCAGCTGGGTCGCGGCAACCTGTTTTCGGAGAAGCTCTTGGATGAACTCGTCCAGAAAGGGGGCGCGTGAAGATGAGCGATTTCCATATGGTGGTGTGCGTCAAGGCGGTGCCGGGTAGCACCGAAGTCAAGATGGACCCCAAGACCAATACCATCGTGCGCGATGGCAAGCAGGCAGTCATCAATCCCTTTGACGCGAGCGCTTTGGAGTGCGCGCTGGCACTTAAAGACGACTTTATCGGCTTTGGCATGGACGTGCGCGTGACGGTGGTGTCGATGGGTATTCCCGCGACCGAAGTGCTGCTGCGCGACTGCATCGCCCGTGGCGCCGACGACGCGCTGCTGCTAACCGACCGCGCCTTTGCGGGCGCCGATACCCTGGCAACCACCTATGCCCTCAAATGCGGTATCGAGGCGCTCGATGAGGACTTCGATCTGCTCATCTGCGGCAAGATGGCGGTGGACGGCGATACGGCCCAGATTGGCCCCGAGCTTGCCGGCGCCTTTGAGATTCCCTGCGTGACCGACGTGAGTTGTGTTCAGAGCGCGGGCTTTACGACGTGTGGCTCACTGGCGCTCGTCCACGGATGCGACGCCGGTGAAGAGACGGTCTATCTTGAGATGCCGTGCGCGATGACGACCGCTAAGGAGATCGGCCAGCTGCGCATGCCGAGCATCGCCGGTATTCGTGCGGCCGAGGAGGCGGACGTGCGCGTGGTCAGTGCTGCCGACGTGAACGCCGATCCCTCGCGTTGTGGCCTTGCCGGATCGCCGACGCAGGTCGTGCGCTCGTTTGTGCCCGACCGCGACCAAACGTGTGAGGCTGTTGAGGGAACGGCGTCCGAGCAGGCGGCAAAACTTGCCAAGATTATCGAGGGGATGGCATAGATGAGCGGACTGATTATCGATAGCGAAGCCTGTATCGGCTGCGGTCGCTGCGTTCGCGCCTGCGCCTCGGGCGGCATTGTGGTGGAGGGGGAACGCCCCAATCGCTGTGCCCACGTAACCGATGGCTGTATCCTGTGCGGTGGATGCGTCGACGCCTGTCCCGTCAACGCTATCTCGATCGAGCGTGACGAGGCCGCTGGCGTAGCGGACCTCGATGCATATCGAGACATTTGGGTATTCGTGCAGACTGACGAGCACGATACGGTGGCTCCCGTGGCCTATGAGCTTATGGGCAAGGGCCGCGAGCTTGCCGATGCCCGCGGCTGCCGCTTGGTGGCGCTGGTCGGCATGAGCCCCGAGAGCTCGTTCGAGGAGCTTGAGCATTTGGTTTGCGCCGGTGCTGATGAAGTTATGGTCTGTCGCGACGAGCGCCTGCGCCAAAACGATGCGGAGGTCTATGCTCGTCTGATCTGCGATCTGGTGGCCGAGCGCAAGCCCGAGGCCATCCTCTACGGTGCGACCGCCTTTGGTCGCGAGCTGGCGCCTGGCGTTGCCGTGCTCTTGCAGACGGGCCTTACGGCCGACTGCACCGTGCTTTCGATGGATACGGAGACGGGACTACTGCAGCAGACACGTCCGGCGTTTGGCGGCAACCTGATGGCCACCATCGTCTGCCCCAATCACCGTCCCCAGATGGCAACGGTGCGACCCGGCATCTTTAAGGCGCTCGACTTCGACTACGGTCGTTCCGGCACGATTACCCAGGTGGCGCTTGCAGAAGACGTTAAAGCCCGCGTCGAGATCTCGATTCCCGCTGAGGAGTGGGGGCAGCAGGCCTCGATTGCCGATGCCGAGCGCCTCGTCGTGGTGGGCCGCGGCATTGGCTCCAAGAAAAACATGCCGTTGATGCGAAGGCTCGCCGAGGCTCTGGGCGCCGAGCTTGGCTGCACGCGCCCCGTCGTGGAGGCCGGCTGGTTGGAGTATCGCCATCAGATTGGCCAGACGGGCGTATCGGTCTCGCCCAAGCTCCTCGTGAGCATCGGCGTCTCGGGTGCCATCCAGCACCTTGCCGGCATCGGTGGGGCGGAGTGCATTATCGCCATCAACGAGGACCCGGATGCCCCCATCTTTGGCGCCGCCCAGTACAAGGTTGTCGGCGACGCCGTCGAGGTCGTCGAGGAGCTGCTGGCCCAGCTTGGGTGTTAAGCGCCGGCCAGCCAGGTGCGCATCTCATCCTTTAGGCGCTCCCAGGTCGCCTGTGCGGCGGGATCGGTAAAGGGCCGCGTAATGCCAAAGGGCGCGTCGAGCAGACGGTAGATATCTCCCTGCTCGCGCGCCAGCGCGCGGCTTGCCGGATAGACGAGCTCAAACATAAAGCAGATAAGCCCCACCAAGTAGTCTGCGGGCTCATCGCGCTCGTCGCGCGCGACACAGCGGCGCTCTTCAAAGGCGGCAAGTGTCGGTGCCGAGAAGTGGCTGGAAAGAAACGTGTCCTCATCGACCTTAAGGATGGTATCGACGGTGCTGTCGGCAATGGTGCGCATAATGTCGACCTTGTCGCCATCGCGCACGATATCGCAGAAGCGCCGCGTGCGCTCGTCGAGTTGCGCCGGCAGGCGAAAGTCGCTGTGATAGGCGATGCTCGCGCGGATGAGCTCGTCGTGCGTGTCGGTCTCGATAAAATCTCGGATGCTCGTCGTGGCGGGCGCGTCTGCAGGGTTCTCGCCAAAGAGGACCTCGACGCCCAGTGCCGCATGGCTCATGCTCTCGGCATCCTTAAAGGTGTCCCAGCGTCGCAGCTGCTCAAAGCGGCCCATATCGTGCAGCAAGCCGCAGAGCCAGGCCAAGTCAATATTCTCTGTCGACCAGTCCTGCTCGCGCGCCACGGTATCGCACGCTTCCGCCACGTGATAGGTATGTTCGATCTTGAGTGCGATGCGCGGATTGGCGGCATCGTAAGCATCGGTATAGCGTTTGAAGGCCGCGGTCGCCCGGCTCCGATCGATAGCTGTCATAATGACTTCCTAAAAAGTTTGCGTTGTTCGATTCGGTGGCAATTGTAGGCGAACTCGGTTGCCGACGGACGACGATAACAGTGCGCGGTGCGCACGATGTGGATGGCTTAACAGAGCGAGGAGCGATATGGTGCTCAGAATTGTTAAAACCGTTTGGCCGGTGATGCTTACCTATGTTGCGATAGGCGCGCCGTGCGGAATGATTATGGCGCAGACGGGAATGGAACCCTGGATGGTCTTTGCCTTGAGTGGCACGTTCGTGACGGGCAGCGGGCAGTTCATGATCTGCAACCTGTGGCTGGCGGGCGTCCCGGCGGCATCGATTGTCGCAAGCGTCGCCGCGATCTCCTCACGCTTTGCGCTTTACTCGGCGTCGATCGCACCGTATCTGACGGGTGCCTCGAAGCGTCAAACGCTGGCGGTTGCCGCGACGCTCACCGAAGAGGCGTACGGCATCTCGCTAGCCAAGTTGGTCGAGGGGGATGACTGGGGCCCGCGCGAGTCCTTTGCGCTCAACGTGATCCTCATCGCAACGTGGGGCGTCTCATGCACGATGGGCGCCGTTGTCGGCGCCGTCATCGATGTTCCCACCGCTATTGCTGGTTTTGTCTGCACCTCGCTCTTTATCTGCCTGCTCTTTTCGCAGCGATTGTCGCGCGGCAATGTCGTGGCTGCCGTTTTGGCTGCGGTATCCGTCGCTATATGCAAGTTTTTTGGGTGGACGAATGTCGCTGTGCCGGTGAGCGTGCTCGTCGGTGTTGCCGTGGCGCTTGTGTGCGATGTCCTTACGGATGGAAGGGGTGCCCGCGATGCCCGTTAACGAGTTCTTGGTCCTGTGGCTGTCGTCATGGGCTGCCATCGCGTTCTTCCGCATCGCGCCGGCGTTCGCCTTGCGCGGGCGGACCCTGTCGCCGCGCGTCACCGAGGCCCTGGGCTACATTCCTCCCGCTGCCTTTGCCGCGCTGGTTGCCAACGACTTGGTAAGTCCCGGCGCGTTCGATGCGGGGCTGTGGCCTGTCCTGGTTCCCTGGATTGCGGCCGCCGGCGTCGTGGTGGTGGCGATAAAGACAAAATCGATGTTGTGGTGCTGCGTTTCGGGCATCGTGCTCTATATCGCCTTGAGTCTCGTGTAAGAGCAAGGCGCGCTTGCCGCCTTGGCCTAGCGAATCGAATTTCTCATCGAGCTGGTCCGCTCCTTCTGGTACCATGGTCAGACTTTACTGTAGCAAAGCATGACGTGGGCTTTTGTTCCCCGTCAGCGGAAATGGGGGTTTCATGGCACAGGAAGCAACCGCCAACGAGCAAAAGAAATTCAAGGTCCCGCGTATCCCGGGCGACATCATGATCTATCCCATGATCGTCGGCCTTTTACTCAACACCTTCTGCCCACAGGTCTTTGAGATCGGCGGCTTCTTTACGGCTGCCTGCCGTGGCGGCTCCAACACCATCGTTGCCGCGATTCTGCTCTTCGTGGGCGCCGGTATCAGCTTTAAGTCCACGCCGGGCGCCATCAAGACCGGCATCGTCGTGCTGATCCCCAAGCTTATCGTTGCGGCGGCTCTCGGATTGGGCGTGGCCTATTTCTTTAACGACAACTTCCTGGGTCTGAGCTCCGTGTCCATCATCGGTGGCATCACGTTTTGCAACATGGCGCTCTATACGGGCATCATGGGCGAGTTCGGCGACGAGTCCGAGCAGGGCGCCGTCGGCATCCTGTTCTTTACGGCCAGCCCCGCCGTCACGATGATCATCCTCGGTGTCTCGGGTCTCGCTAACATTCCGCTGGGCACTATCGTTGGCTCCATCCTGCCGCTCGTTATCGGCATGGTTTTGGGCAACCTGTTCCCGTTCATCAAGAACCTGCTGGTCCCCGGCACCAATCCCGCAATTGCCGTTATCGGTTTTCAGCTCGGTGCGTCCATGAGCCTGTCGAGCTTCATCACCGGCGGTATCTCGGGCATCCTGCTGGGCCTCATCACCCTCTTTATTGTCGGCCCCATCACCTTTGCCTTTGAGCGCCTGTGCGGCGGCAACGGCAAGGCAGCTGTGGCCTGCTCCACCATTGCGGGTACGGCCATGACCACGCCGGTCGCGCTTGCCGAGGTCGCTCCGCGCTATGCCGAGCTTGCGCCCACCGCGTACGCCCAGATCGCCACCGCCGTTATCATCACGGCGATCATGGCCCCGATCCTGACCGGCTGGGTCGACAAGAAGTTCTGCCGCGGCAAGGAAGACCTGTCGGTTGCCGGTGTCGAGGCTATCGAGGAGGCTGTCGCGACCGATATCGCCGGTGAGTAGTCATCTGTTCGAATCAATGAAATCGGCGTGTGCAATTCACGCCGGCCGAGCGCCCGTACGGCATCTGTTATTCGGTGTCATTCGGGCGCTCTGCTATTATTCCCCTTACCCCTGCGGTGTAAGGGGTGTTTGTTGCCCGAGCGAATCTCGGACGATTTTGGCCACTTGGATATAGAGGGGATGGAACCTAGTGGTTAAGGCGCTCAAGATCGAGATTTTCCTGATGTGCATGATTATTCTTATCGGGCTTGCCGCACGAAGCCGCCGCTCCTTGTTCTCGAGCACCCAGCAACTTTTGTTTAGCATGCTGGGCTATACGTCTGCTGCCTACATTTTCTTCGATATGATCTGGACGCTCTCGGACGGCGTGAGCACTCCTGTAGGCATCACGGCCAACTGGATTTCCAACGCGGTTTCGTTTTCGCTGTTCGCCATCGCATGCCTCATTTGGTTTTTCTATTCCGAGACGATGCAGGGCTCACGGCTCCTGACCACGCCCTACAGGGTGGTACTTTTAACGTTGCCAACCGCATTGGTGGTCGTGCTGGCATTTACCAGCTATTGGACGCACACTATGTTCTATATCGATGCGCAGGGCGTATATCGTCGCGGAGCGCTTTATATGATTCAGCCTATCGTGAGCTACTGCTACGTCATATATACGTCCTTGCATGCCTTTATTCAGACTCGAAAAGTCGAAAGCCTGCAAAAGAAGGCCATTTATCGCACCCTCGCCTTTTTTGCGGTTCCCGCTCTGGTGGGCGGTACCTTCCAGATTTTGTTTTCGGTACCGGGCCTTTGCGTCGGTATAACGCTGAGCATCCTGCTGCTCTACATCATCTACCAGGAGCAGCTGATCTCGACCGACCCGTTGACTGGCCTTAACAATCGCAACCGTTTTGAGACCTATATGCTGTCGCTGTTCTCAAATGTGGATCAGGCCGAAGACGTGTATCTGCTTATGATGGACGCCGACGGCTTTAAGCAGATTAACGATCGCTATGGACATGTGGAGGGTGACCATGCCCTCCAGGTCGTATCTGCTACGCTCAAAGAGGTCTGCTCGGCGTCTGGTGGCTTTATCGCACGTTATGGCGGCGATGAGTTCGTGGTGCTTCAAAAGGCGACTGCGGAGCAGGACATCATGGACCTGTGTTCGGCGATTAACGACGAGCTCGCTCGTGCCGAGGTGCCGTATGCATTGCGGATGTCCATCGGTTACGCGCGGGTCGGCGATAGTGTTGATACCTGGCAAGACTTACTTCGCGCTGCCGATGCGGAGCTCTACCGCGTCAAGGCCGAGAAAAAGAAAGCCGGCGTCCAGATACGCTAGAAATAGGGGCGAACGCTGGCGTGCGTGGCGCCCCTCAGCTCATCGATGTGCCCCATTAAACTAAAGTATGTGAATCTCCTCTGCTAAATAAGGGCAGTTCGTTAGGCCTTTTTGGGTTTGTTGACGATGATGATGCCGCCGCAGACCAACAGCAGGGCAACGATGACGGTAACGGGGCTCGTGCCAGCGCCCTCGCCGAGCAGCAGCGCGCTCAGCAGCACGCCAAAAACCGGGTTCATAAACCCAAAGACCGAGACGCGGCTGACGGGGTTGACGGCAAGCAGGCGCGACCACAGCGAGTAGGCGACCGCGGAGATAAGCGCCATGTAGATGATGAGCGCGATGGCGGGGGCAATCGCCGTGGGGGAGAGCGCGCCACCCATCAAAAACCCGATGGCGGTGAGGACCAGGCCGCCGACCAAGAACTGCCACCCGGCAAGCAAGACGCCGTCGTGCTCGCGCGAGAAGATGCCGATCAGGCAGGTCGAAAGGGCACCCGCGACGGTGGAGGCCAGGATAAAGCCCTCGCCGTCGAGCGTAAAGCCAAAGGTGCCATCCGCGCCCGAAAGGTTGACGAGCGCGACGCCGGCAAAGCCTAGCGCACAGCCAAGCACCTTGGCCGCATCGAGCTTTTCGGTGCGAAATGCCAGGGCGGCAAAGAGGATGGCTAGGAAGTTGGCGCTGGCCTCGATGATGGAGCTCGACATGGCACTGGCGCGCGAGAGTCCCAGGTAGAAAAAGAAGTACTGCCCGATAGTCTGGAAGAGCGACAACGTGAGGATGGACTTGATATCGCGCGCTTGCGGAACGAGCGGACGGCGCTGGGCCACGCTCATGCCGACAATGACCAGCATGCCGGCAAGGGTGAAGCGCAGACCCGCGAAGAGCAGCTGCGAGGCGCTGTCGTGCGCGGGAATGCCAAAGAGGCTGTAGCCGATCTTGATGCAGGGAAAAGCCGACCCCCAGAGCGCGCAGCAGACGAGGCAGCCCAGGATGAGTCCGGGCAGGGTGGCGAGATACGGCTTGCGGCTTTCCATGGTGTCCTTCCTACATGCGCGAAGCAAAAAAGAACCCGCCACCGGGAGTGCCGGTGGCGGGTGTTGTTACCCGATGGGATTGTACCCGATGGGA
>CAKUGH010000028.1 GCA_934654605.1 uncultured Collinsella sp.
CCGACACGCGTCCGCATCAGGCTCAGCTCTTTTTTCGACTTGCCTCCAAAGAGCTCCACGCTCCCCGACGATGGCTCGCAGAGGCCCAAGACGATTTTAATAAGCGTGCTTTTGCCCGCACCGTTTGCACCAACAAGGGCACAGAGCTCAGACTGATGCACCTCGAAGGAAACGTCATGCAAAACGCGCCGCTTCCCATAGCGCTTCGACACCTTTGATAGCTTTACCGCTGGTGCGCTCATAGTCCACCCATTCTGCTAGATAACAAAACCGCTGTTGCCAGACTGTCGTCTGGCAACAGCCACAACTGCTAGGAATAAACACCGCAGTAGTTTTTACTGCAGTTCTTGGTGCAGACGCGTGCTCCACAGAATTTTTTGCAGTAACCGTTGCACCCACCACCGGGGTCCACATAGCTCGGCTTTACTATCCAGCTCATATCGTTCCTCCTTTCTCTTATCGAATTTACTTCTAGTTATTGTTTGCCGATAACTTGAATTTGTCAAGATAATTTCAAAAGAAAGGACCTACGTTAAACACGGGTCCCATCGCACTGATATTTCGTTTTTAGCTGTTCGCTTTACGCTACTCGTCGCTCAAATCGACGGCGAAGACTGATGTCGGAAGCGACGCCTCGTTGCCTCCGCCGTCCCGCATCTGCCTCACGACATTTTTTGCGCGCTCGACAATAAGCTCCTCGAGCTCCTCCTCGCTCACACGCTGAATAATATCTCCCGGCTGACAATCAAGTTCATCACAGATATCGAGAAGCGTCTTTAGGCGAATAGCTTTTATCTTTCCGTTTCTCAGCTTTGAAATATTAGCCGGAGTATGCCCCGTCGCCCGAATCAGATCGGCGCTGGTCTTTCCGGTCTTAAGCAGCTGTGTCTCGAGCTCGATGATGAGATAGCTCATGTTTCCTCCCTACACAAGCTCATCAGACTGCTCTTGGAGCAGCGAGGCATAACTCCAGATCGCCGAGATAAATAAACAGACGACCGCGCCGATAAACGACCCCGCATCCAAGGTAACACCTTGGCAAATCGCAACAACGAAGGAATGAGGCACGATGTAAAGCTCCAGTCCGCCAATGGTGAGATCGACCGATTCATAGGCACCAACAAGCGAAACCGCGGCGTTAACAGCAAAGGCAAGTGCAAGAACACGGATAAGCCGCACATGCGCCTTGGTAAAGGGCGATACGCCCCGCGAGATGTTACGGCTGATTCCGCACAAAACGACAAGCGAAACACCCGCGACAAGCGCCATGCACAGTCCGCTTGGGATAACGATGCGCCCGCCATCGAGAAGCGTCACGACACCGAAAGAATCGACGGAAGCAACGTTTGCAATCGCATACCAGATCACGTAAACAACCAACGCGGCAAAAGCGACGAGCATTCCCGCAAAAACGACCGTCATGCAAAAACCGAGCTTCCTGATATTTTCGCGCGCCTTGGTCATGCGCTGAACGCTGTTGGACATACACTCACCCTCATTGAACCTATCGTTATCGGAATAGTTTATCGAACAACGATATGGATTGCATGCGGAAAGCCCCGCCAGTGCGCATAGCCCACTCACTAATCAGAATAGGTGAGAGTGGATTTTTGGACACGTATCGAACGAGAGTGGATAATCTCCCACTTTGAGGCCGCCACCGGGCCTAAAACGGGAGATTATCCACTCTCATAGTTGTTGGGGACGCCCTTTTATGTCTACATCAACGGACTCTGGGCGGCACAAGGCCTGCAAGCCCTTACTCAGCCGCCTCGCGCAGGGCCGACATCGTGGCCGCATACTGCTGTCGCAGCGCATGTATCCCATCACGGGCGCCGTCAACGGTATCGGCATCGCGCAACGCCTCGGTCACCACGACCGACGGCTCGTACAGGTTGTCGAATCCCAGGTTCTGGCTCACGCCCTTCAGCGTGTGCACAGCCATAAACGCACCCTCGGCGTCTCCTGCCGCCATAGCGGCCTCGAACTTGTCCATGCTCTCGTCATCCAAGAACTTGAAGGCAAAGCGGGCGAGCATCTCCTCGCCCATCAGCCGAACGGATGCGCCATCGTAATCGGCGCCGATCTTCTCATACGCTTCACGCATGGAAATCATGGATGAAAACTCCTTTGGTCAAACTAAATCGTGGGAAACGCGACGACGTCGGCAGGGCGTGCCAGCGTTTCGGCAATACGGTCCTGCACCTCGAGCAGGCAGTCGAGCAGCAGCGGGTTAAACTGACCGCATTTGCCATCCAAAATCATCTGGATTGCCTCCTGGTGCGGGATGGCATCCTTGTACACGCGCACGCTCGTGAGCGCATCGTATACGTCGGCCACCGAGACAACCTGCGCGGCAATGGGGATATCGTCGCCCTTGAGGCCATCGGGATAGCCCTTGCCGTCCCAGCGCTCGTGGTGCCAGCGCGCGATCTGGTATGCGTACTCCAACAAGGGATTGCCGGCATGCTGACGGCCCAGCTCAAGCAGCATATCGGCGCCGAGGGTGGTATGCGTCTTCATGATCTCGAATTCCTCGGTCGTCAAGCGTCCGGGCTTGTTGAGAATCGCGTCGTCAATCGACATCTTGCCGATATCATGCAGCGCCGAGGCCATGGCGATCGTAGAGCGCTGTTCGTTGTCGAGTGGGAACTTGTCGCTGCGCGACACTAGGCAACCCAGCAGCAGCTCGGTCAGCTTTTCGATATGCGTGACGTGCAGGCCACTCTCGCCGTTGCGGAGCTCCATGACGCCGGCCATGATATCGATGAGCATGCGGCTGTTCTTAACGCGCTCGTTGTACTGCTGAGACAACAGGTTTGTCAGGCGACGCTGCTTGGCGTACAGGCGAATGGTGTTGCTTACACGGCGGCGCACGACGCGCGCGTCGAACGGGCGGTTGATGTAGTCCGAGGCGCCCAGCTCGTAGGCGCGCAGCACCACGTCATCGGAATCTTCGCTCGAAATCATGATGACGGGCAGGTTATCGGCGACAGACCGGTGCGACAGGTCGGCTAGTACCTCAAAGCCGCTCATGCCCGGCATGACAATATCGAGCAGCACAAGCGACAGCTCATCACCATAACGGTCGACCATATCGAGCGCCGCGCGGCCGTTGTCAGCCTCCAGGACGTGATACTCGCCCTTGAGCATCTCGTTGAGGATGACACGGTTCATCTCGGAGTCATCGACAATAAGGATCGAGGGCTTTTGGCTTTGGAAAGTCGCGATTGCGTCGTTGTCGGTCACGACCGTACCGGGCTTTGCCTTGGCGTGGCTCAACAATTGGACCGCGCGGCTAACGCCCTCATCGACCGTCTCACCATTGATGCGAACACCGCCCACGCATGCCGTAAGGCTGACGTGTTCATGGCCCGGGACGATCGTGGCATGAACGGCATCGGATACATGGCGCAGGCGACGCGCAAAGTCATCGGAGGGGATATTGGGCATGACGGCCACGAACTTGTCGCAGCCAAGGCGCACAAGCTCGTCAGTCGAGCGAATGCTGCCGCGAATGGCCGCCGCCACAGCACCGAGCGCAAGGTCGCCGGCATGACGACCACACGTATCGTTGAAGACCCTAAAATCATCGAGGTCGATCATCGCCACGCCGGCGTTCATGCGGGCGCTGCGAAGCTTCTCTTCGTAATAGCGGCGATTACGAACGCTCGTCAGCACGTCGGTATAGACAGGGTCCTCTTCTGCGGCCTCTTGCTCATCGATCGGACGCACCATCAGCAAAACGTGAGGCTCGCCCTCAACCATCAAAGAGCGAATGCGAGCACGGTACTCGACACCGTCGTTGAGCAGCCGCTCCGATATCTCATCGGAACCTGTCATAGCCTCAAGACTTGACTGGCGCAGGCAAGGGCACCGATCACCGGCAAGCAGGCAGTTGCGATCGCTCTTGACCTGATCGGCCGACAGCAGACGCACCACGGGGTAGATCTTCGCGACACGGGCAACCTCGGCGGCAGCCTCTTCGTCGGTTAGATTGGCCTCGTGATTATTGAGCATATGGGGCCCCTTCAATCGTTACGTTTGATAACAGTTGGTATCAAATGATACAAGGGTAGCATCTTGTTGATGCAGGTAAGCACGTAAATATCGTTACATTTTCACGAGCTGGCAGACGGTATGTTTGGGACTGCGGACGCGAGGTTTTGGGGGTATTTGTTAACACCGCCGAAACGCTTGCGAGTGTCGGCCGTTTTGGTTGGCGCGACTGCTACGACCCCAGGATTCCGCGGACGGCCTGGGCCGCCGGCGCCGGGCGATCGCGCAGGCCGTTATGCGCTCCAGGAATCGCCACGAGCGGGCAGTTCAGGAGCTCTGCAGCCGCTCGCGTGCCCGCCTCGCGGGTCGTGCCGATTGAGAGCTCACCCAAGAGCACGGCCGCCATAGCCTTTGATGCGCGAACGCAGTCCCAATCGGGAACGTAAGTCATGTTGATCCCGTATTCGTTTGCCATAAAGCTACGCCCATTGCGCAGAGCGTGCCTGGCTTCTGCTTCGGTTGTCCTAGGGGCCTCGGGATCTGGGTCGCCGATGGCACCCAGGAAGGCCCTCAATGCCCTCGAGACCTTCCCCGCTGCAATCATGTCGAGCAAAACAGGAGCCGCGCCCAGGCCAACGCCCTCGCCCGTCACGGCGGGCTCATGCAGGATCGTACGCGAGACGACAGCCGGGTTTGTACGAAGAAGCTCCAGGGCAACCAGCGTACCGGCACTGTGCGCGAGCACGTTTGCCGGAGCGCCGACGTACTCGATTACGGCTTGCAGATCGGCGGCCTGAGCGGCGAGGTCATAGAGGCCGTCCGCACCATCGCCGCTCCCACCGCAACCGCGACGGTCGTAGGTAATTACGCGGTAGTCGCGGCTGAGCTCGCGGGCGATACCGTCAAAAAAGACGCCATCGACGCAGGCTCCGTGCACGCATACCAGAGCAGGCGCATCGGACGGCACGTCCGGGCCGGCATACTCGCGACATGCAATCGTGGTGCCCTCATTCTCAACCGTAAAATCCATACTGTGTCCCCATCGTCAATGGCGCCAGACCGCGCCGAGGTGCGACTCGACCGGTCTGGTGCCATGTTACGCATACTTAAATGCGTTTACTGTACCCGACTCGCGCCCTTTCATGACAGGGTTCCGGAAGTGCGGGGAAAAATCGAAAACCGGTAAGCACAACTGATTTTTTGTCAACAAAACCGCAGGCCACAGATGGCAAAAATGGTCGTCTTGTCGACAAATTCTCAGTTTTCCCCTCACTTCCGAAATAAGGCTTTGCAAGACTTACGCCAGGCGGTCCCGTGGGCCAGAAACAGTGAGTTCAAAGCGCTGGATGGAATCATCGCTACCCCCTCTCGCAACAAATCCCGAATGTATGGACCGATAGAAGGCAAAAAAGACCGGACAATCTTGCAAAAGACGTCCGGTCTATACGAAATCAAGTTATTGCGCCAACACGATAGCCGTGGCCAGGTCCCGCTCGTTGGTAATGGAGACAAGCAACTCGGTTACATCAGCCTCGGCGAGCACCGACGCAAGTGGTCCCGCGAGCGTGATATGCGGTGCGCCGCTACCGTCTTCCAGTGTTTCAACGATCCGTAAGTCGAAGCCTTCGGTCGTAAGGCCTGCCAAAGCCTTGAACGCCGCCTCCTTGACGGCAAACTTGCCGGCGAGGACTTGAGCCGTATCATGCCTTAAGGCAGCCTGGGTACATTCGGCCTCGGTGAAGGTGCGGCGAACGAACGCCCCGTCCAAGTCGGAACAAAGTCGGCGCATCTCCTCAATATCGACCGTATCGATCCCTATACCTTTGACCATGTCGGGCCCATCTTTCAAAATCGAAACAACAGCGACGTTTCAGGATAATACCCCGCACCCAAACCAAAGAACACCGCGCATATACGACCGCTCGCTGGCACGGACAAAGATGTCCCAATGGAGGGTGTCGAAGCAGGACAAACCCGTCGGCACCGTCCCGCACCTCATATCCCCAACGCCGTTGACGTGCGACTTTGCACCGAGCCGACATCCGCGACCTGTGCTTCTGTCGCCCCCTTCTTCATGCAGTCGTACCTCACCGAAGGGACGAACCTTTGAAGCTTGGAAGACGCACTTTGGCGGTCCTTCTTGACAAAAATCTCTATTTACGACGCAGGGCAAGCATGCCAAAGGCAAAGCAGAGGACCATGCAGACGACGGACAGGCCAAACATGAGCGTGAAGCCACCGGGCAGATCGATCACAAAGCCCCAGAAGATCGAGGCGACCGCGCTGCCAAGAGCTCCAGCGATCGACACACGCGAGTAGATGTTGGCGTAGTCGAGCGACCCAAAGGCGGAGCGCACCAACAGCGGCGTCTGTACCGTAGTGCACGCGTAAACAAAGCCAAAGGCGAAGGCGCCCACGAGCAGGGCCACGCTGATTCCGGGGACGAGCGCCATGAGGGCAACGCCCACAATGCCGCAGGCCACGCCAAGCAAGAGCCCGAGCTTGGCCGACTTGTCGTTAACCACGCCGAGCACGACCTTGCCGATCGCTTGGCCCGCCATGCAGGCGCTTGCCACCACGCCCGAGATCGCAGCGATCGCAGGTGCGGAGTCAGCAAACGAGAGACAGTACGACGGCAGGAATTGATAAACCGTCTGGTTGACCGTAATGACGAAGGAGAACACGACAAGCGCAAAGAACGCAGGCGTGCGCATGGCCTGTGCGGCCATCATGCCCTGCTCGGTGGAAGCGGCGGCCGCACCTTCAGCTACGTCCCCATGCTCGGAGGCAGTGTCCTCGGCGCCGTAGGGAAGCAGGCCCTTGTCAGCCGGCTTGGAACGAACCACAAGAAACGTAAACGGCAGGGCGACGATAAGCACAATCAGACCGAAGATCAGATACCCCATGCGCCAGCCCTCGGCACCCGACGAGATCAGCGCCGTACCGAGCGGGTTAAAGACGACGCCGCCGATACCGGTAAACGCCATGCAGAGGCCCACGAAGAAACCGACCCTCTTCTTGCACCACGCGTTGATGAGCGTGGGGACGGCGAGATAGATGAGCGGCGCCGTACCGATACCAAGCGCTATGCCCGCGATATAGAACATCCAGACAGCGGTGAAGCGCGACATGGCGACAAGCGCGATGCCATCGAGGGCGACGGCAGCCGAGAGCACAGCACGCGTGTCGAATCGGCTCATAAGCTTGCCCGCAACCGGCAACATGAGCATCATCGCCAAGTTGAGGATCGAGAAATACATGGTGAACGATGCACGGGCGACGCCAAAATACTCGCTCACCGGGGTGAAGAAAATGCCGGCGCAGCTCAGCACGAGCGCGCACGGGATACCGGCGATCACGATGCCGGCAGCCACGATTAGGTATGCGTAGTGAAACCCATCGCGGCGGGCGGGGGCCTGAGCCCCCGCAGCAGAAGTTGCTCCCTGTGACACCGCGTCCCCCTTAGGCCTCGACATCGGCGAAGGCGCCGGGCATCGTGAAACCCTTCCAAGAGGGCTCTCCGGTGAAGGTCATGACGTCCTCGGTGCCCTCGAGCGCACGGATGGCGCCGGACGCGAGGGCGTCCATCTCGAAGTCGCCACCGTAGATTTTGACCGGCGCGATCCACTCAACGCGCTCGCGCACATAGCCGGTGAAGTACGGGTCATTGGAGACGCCGCCGGTGAGGACGATGCCGTCGACTTTGCCCTTGAGCGCGGCAGCGAAAGCGCCAATGTACTTGGCAACCTGGTAGGCCATGGCGTCATAGACGACCTTCGCCCACTCGTCGCCCTCCTCGATGCGCTTGCAGATGATACGCGCATCGTCGGTGCCGCACAGGCCCACGAGGCCGCCGGTCTTGCCAATCACGCCGTCCATCTGCTTCTTGACGGCGCCCTCGGAGAAAGCGAGCTTGACGACGGGCTTGAGCGGTGCATCGCCCGAGCGGTTGGGCGCAAAGGGGCCGGAGCCCTCGAGCACGTCGTTGGTGTCGATCATGCGACCATGGTTGTGGCAGGCCACGGAAAGGCCGCCGCCCACGTGCGCGACGATGAAGTTGCCCTCGGCATAGGTGGTACCGAGCTCGGCAGCGCAGCGAAGGGCGCATTCCTTCTGGTTGAGGCAGTGCACGTGGCTCTTGCGGTAGACACCGGGATAGCCGGTGATACGGGCAACGTTCTCGAGTTCGTCGGTATCGGGCTGGTTGACAGCGTAGGCAGGCTTGCCCACCTGCTGGGCAAAAGCCTGCAGCAGCGGCGCACCTAAAATGGCAGGATGGTTGACGCCGGCGTTCATGACGTGGTCGCAGACCGTATCGTCAATCGCAAAGATACCACCGACGGTGGGACCCATGGCGCCGCAGTAGCCGGAGAACGCATCGATGTCTTCGAGCTCGATACCGTGCTCCTCAAGCGCGGCAAGAATGGTCTCCTTGCGGTATTCGAACTGGTCGGCAGCCTGGTCGAAGCGGGCGAGCTCCTCGGCCGGATGGGTGACGTTGAGACGGAACAGAGCCTCGGTGCCTTCGAACACGGCGACCTTGGTGGAGGTGGAACCCGGGGAGAGGGTCAGGATCTTGTAACTCATGAAAGCTTCCTTTCTATCTGGGAAAACGAATCAACAGGGGCAAGCGGTGTTATCGAGAATGAAAATGGAGGCTCGGTGACGGAGGCTGGCGGCGTTACCGGCTAGCGGTTTTGGATAGCGAAAAGTACAAGCGACGTCACGTAGCCGATAAGTACGAGCTGGATATACGTCGCGAGCCACGCGGCGACGACATCGCCACCCGCCGGCGTCTGGATCAGAGCCATGGTGAAGGAGATGCACGTCACGAAGACGAAGTTCTCGACAAAGACTTGGACAATGGGACGCCAACGGTGCTCTCCCACCCATCCGGTCACCGCGACGGCAAACCCGGGAACGGGCAGCACGAGTTGCAGCAGCACATTGGTGAAAAACGCCGACGCCACGCCCGGATACCAAGATTGAAATGCGATCTCGGCACCGCCGATGAGCATCGCCGAAGTGTTGATAACCAACGCAAGCACGAGGTCGCAGAGGATAGTCGCGATATTCCATTTGCACATGGCAGCTACTCCGGATCTTCAAGGCCGGGAAACGGCACGTCATGGCATGCCGGCCCGAGCAGATGTTCAAGGGACGTTTTGACGGCGCGGGCCGCAGCATGTTGGAACCCACGGGGCCGTGCGGCGACGGTCTCGGGCATCGAGATGGCGCGGAACGTCTCCATATCGGCCGCGTCCTCGATGTAGCCGTGGTAGACGCCCGCGACGGGATTCCAAACGCCAGGCGCACCCGCATCGGTCATACGGCGGCACAGCGTCTCCGCCTGAGGCAGGAGCGCATCACCCTCGACCGGGCAGAACACTGTGGGCGGCAACGCAGCGAGCTCGCCATCCTCTGCATACACGGGAGACATCAGCGGATCGGTCTCGTCACGCTCCCCCGCATACATCGCCGAGAACGCGGCCATCTTGTCGACCGGCAGGTCGCAAGCACGTACGCCGTTCGGATCGACCCGCTCGGCCACATCGAGACATGGATAATGAAGCGCCAGACCCGAGACAGGTGGAGCCGAATTGTCGCGCTGAGAGAGCAGGGCGTAGGCGACGGCCAGGTTCGCTCCGGCACTGTAGCCCATGAGCACGACATGGGCCGGCGCGACCTCGACCTCACTGCCGTCGACGATACGCCGGACCGTGCCCGCCACGTCGTTGAGTGCGGCGGGGAACGGATGCTCCGGCGCCAAGCGGTACTCGATCCCCACGACGTTGACATCGAAGGTGTCGCGCACCCAAGCGCGTAACGCATCACCCTTGCGGGCATCGCCGAGCGCGAAGCCGCCCCCGTGGAGTTCGAACACCACAGGTCGGGGTGCCGTGCCAGCCGCACGATGTAGCCAACAGCCGCTTGCGCAACCGAGTTCGGTCTCAGGCGTCAGCCACTCCCCAGTCATGGCTCGGGCATCGAGAGTGCGCTCGGTCTGACGGCGTAGATACGGAAGCGCTGCCGTGAAGCCGCCCACGCCCATATCGGCTATCAACGGGCCGAGAGGACGAGCATCGCGATGTCGCCGACAATCTCGTCGACCGTGGCGCCGCGCGAACTATCGGCGACGGGGCGCTTAAAACCCGAAAGACTGTGGCCGTAAGCCGCACCGTGGGCAAAGCGCTGGATCAGCTTGACGGCGATGTTCGCGGCGTTGAGGTCGGGGAACACGAGCACGTTGGCACGCCCCGCCACATCGCTCTCGCGCTTGACCTTCTTGGCGGCGACAGCCGGATCGATCGCGGCGTCGAGCTGAAACTCGCCGTCGATAGCGAGATCGGCGCGACGCTCGCGAGCGATCTTGATAGCCTCGTCGACGCGGTCAACCGAGGTTCCGGCACCGGACCCATCCGTGGAGAACGACAGGAACGCCACGCGGGGTTCCCATCCCATCATGGCCGCGGAACCGTCGGCGGCGGCGATGGCGATGGACGCCAGCTCCTCGGCCGTGGGCTCAGGGTTGAGGCCGCAGTCGGTAAAGCAGATGACGCTGCCCTCGGGACCCTCGAAGCCCGGGGTGTCGACAAGCGCGAAGATGCTCGGAACATCGACACCCTCGGCAAGGCCGATAATGGTCTGTGCCGCCATGAGCACATCGCCCGTAGTGTTGACATGACCGCAGAACGTGCAGTCGACGTCGCCCTGCTCCTCCATCATCATGGCGTAGTACATGGGGTTCTTGATCTTGCGGCGGCTGCCCTTGGCGCTGATGAGACGCGGGCCACCGGCCATGTATCGTTCGGCCAGCGCATCGGCCGCGGCCTCGTCAGTGTTGTCGACAATCTCCATGCCCTCGAGCGACACACCGGCACGCGCAGCGGTCTCCTCGATCACGGAACGCGGACTCACGAGAACCGGGGTACCGATACCCTCGTCGAGCACGCGGCGCGCGGCGAGAAGGGTCTTCTCGGCCTCGCACTCGGGAAGCGCCACGCGCTTGGGCGCACCCTTGGCGTCCTCGATGAGCTTTTCGATCAGGGTTGCCATCTTGTCTCCATCCTTTCGCAGTAAGTTGAGGCGATGCAGCCTCGCTATGGGATCCAAGCCCCTGCCAGATCCCATGACGGCGCCGCAGCGATCAGACGGGACGGCGGCAGATCGCCGCCGCCCCGTCGCAGACTACATCGAGAGAGTGTCGTCGATGAGCTTCGCAGCTTCGGCGAAGGTCTTGCACTTGTTGAGCTGCATAAAGGGCACCTCGACCTCGTACTCGTCCTCGAGTGCGGAGGCGAACTGGACGATGTTCACGCTCTTGCAACCCAAGTCGTCGACAAAGGAGGTCTCGGCCGAAAGGCTGTCACGGTCGCTACCGAAAATCTCGACGGCCTTGTCCTTGAGAATATCGACGACCTCTTCCTGGAATTCGTTCATGATGTGTTCCTTTCCTTGTGGGACTGGATGCCGGGCGAACGCTCGGCTAGGTTTACAAAAGCTTGTCTGGCGGCTGCGATGTTCCGGCTCAATGGATGCACAGCTGCTAGACGGCTACTCTCCGCGGACGTTAGATGCGATCTGCCTGTAGGGCAGCGCAATCACGGGGACGAGCGCGATGGCGCAGATGACAAAGACCGCGAGCATCACGTTCTGCTGGCCGGCGACGGCGGCGACGGTCGACATGACCGAAACGCCGGCGAAGTTGAGCACGTTGAAGATGACCTGGATGGGTGTGTAGGCGACTTCAAAGTCCTCACGGCCGTAGATAGAGGCCGTAAGCGACATGCAGACGTTTGCCGCACCCGAGAGACCGAACATGAACATGCCCGTGGCCACGGCGCAGACGACGGAGTTCGCACCGCCGAGCTTCACGAGGAGACCACCGAGCCCCAGCACGCAGATCACGACAAGCGTGGTCTTCTTGGTGCCGATCTTTTGGTCGAGCACGCCGATCAGATAGTGGCCGAGCAGACCGATGGGCCACATGGAAGATAGGAGCACGACGCCGAACATCGGGTCCTGGCCATAAGAGGCGAGCGTGGGAACGAGCAGGGCGATCGTACCGGCGCCGACCATCATGGGAAGGCCGGTTCCAAGACCGATAAGCCAGGTCTGCGGGGTCTTGAGTACGCGAGCGGTAGTCCAAGGGCTCGTCTTCTTGTACTCTTGCGCCGCCTTGAACTCGGCCTCGAGCTCCTCACGGCTCACGGACTGGTCGTTATCGGGATAGGCGCCTGCTTCCTCGGGGTTATTCTTGACAAAGAGGAAGACGATGACGGCCGTGATCGCAACGACAGCGGCCATGGCCCAAAAGAAACCGGAGATGCCAAAGGCGCTTCCGGCAAACCCCAAGATGATGGGGTTGAGCGTCGCCGAGGAGATGGTCATGCCCATGGTGGCGATACCCATGAAGGCACCCTTGGTACGCGGGAACCACGAGGATCCAAGGAGTCCTACGCCGATGGTGGCGTAGGCGACCATCGAGAAGTTGAAGATCACAACGCCCGCGGCAAAGACCTCGAACGTGTGGGCGCACGCCAGCACGGCAAAACCGATAGCCGACCCGGCAAGGCCGATGACCGAAACCATCTTGGCGCCGATCTTGCGGCCGAGCGTGCCGAAGAGCACGACAGCGATCAGGCTGATCCAGCCGGCGATGGTGATGACATAGGACATGTCGGTCTGCTGCCAGCCGTACATCTCGTTAAAGAGGCCGAACAGCGTGTTGGTGGCCGCGTTCCAGAATGAATAGAAGTAGAAGAAGATGAAGCAGGCAATGGTGATGCCCCAACCCTTGGCGCCAAAATTGGGCAACCAGGCGTTGAATTTCTTGTTTTCTGCCATAAAAACGGCTCCCTGGATAAGGCGGGAGGCGGAGAGAGGCTAGACCCTCCCGCCGGATGGCGCCCCGGGACTTATGTCCCGGGGCCGTCAGGCACGCATGCGTGGAATGCGCACCCCTAAAAATCGTGAACGATCGCGCTCAGGAGACTTAGGCGCAATCGCCACGCCAGATGTAGTCGCCCACCTTGTATTTGGGGGGAACGACCGGGATCTGCAGGTAGGACTGGTGCTCGCCACCGGTGTGGATGACATGCATGCCGTCGCCGTTATCGGTCTTATGGTTCATATCGTTATCGTGGAACCACTCGGTCTTGATAAAGCGACCGGCAATGACGATCTGGAGCTTCTCGCCCTTGTGCCAGAAGCGGGAGTGCGGGTACATCTCGACATCGACCGGCACGATCTCGCCCGGCTTCATGCGCTCTTCCTTCTCGTGGGAGTGAACGGGCTGGAAATCGCTCGCATACTTGGGATCGAGGTCGCGATGACTGCAGCGCAGGAATCCCCATGCGCCGCGGAAAGGAGCGCCCATGACGCGAATGGGTACGTAATTGCCCTCGTTATCGAGCTTGATGACCCAAGGGAAGAGATCCATGTTGTCATAACCGCGGCACTCGACGTTAAGGTGCAGCTTCATGAAACCAGTGATCTCGGTATCCTCGGTGAACTCGTAGGTGAACGTCGTGGTTTCGGTCTTGGGGTCGTAGACGACCTCGGACTCGTTGGCATACTCGTCAAAGCCTGCGGCAGCGTGCTCGGCATCGAGATAGAGCTTCTTGTACTCGGTGCGCTTGAGCGGGAAGGTATCCTCGGCGCGCTTGCTGGCGTAGTCGTAGTCATAGCCGTCCATGACATCGATGCGCACGCGCGGCGTCATCTCCCAGCCGTTGTGGATCTCCTTGCAGTAACGGTCGAAGAACTTGCGCACGTCCTCCATGTTCTCGGGCTTGTAGGTATCGGGCCACTCGAAGTCGCGGTGGGCGCGCATCCATTTCTTGGGCGAACGGATGCGACGGAAGCCCTCGAAGGCTCCGCGCAGGTGATGGTGAACCCAGCCGGCGGTGACATACGTCGGGATGCGGATCTTGTTCCAGTCGACGATCTTGTCCTTGTAGTAGGCGTTCATGAGCGGGTTCTCGGCCACCATCTTAGGGGTGTCCTCGATATAGTTGTTGACGGCGAGCGCCTGGATGATATGCGTCTCGTAGTCGGGGTTGGGGATACCGCCGCAGAAGTAGGACTCGCGGTACAGGTCGCCCTGACCCTCCCAGGCGGCGAGGCAGGCGAGATGCGGCGGGCGCTGGGCGGCGATGCGCCAGTGAGCCATGCACACGCCGGAGTTGCCGATCATCGTGGCGCGACCGTTGCACCACTCCTGAGCGGTAACCCACTCAATGAAGTCGTAGCCGTCCTGAGCGTCCTGAGAACCCCACAGGTAGACGTCGCCCTCGGAATTGCCCACGCCGCGCGGATCGATGTTGGCGACGGCGTAGCCGTAGTGGCACCAGTAGCCGGGATCGGGCGCCTCAAACTTGGCATACTGCGACACGGTTTTGGGCGGCACGCCCATAAGCTGCCAAGAATCCATACCCTCGGACGGGTTCTTGCCAAACGGGGCGAAGACGCAGATGACCGGCACTTTCTCGGTGGTGTTGGCCGGACGGTAGATGTCGGCGTAGATCGTGGTACCGTCGCGCAGGACGCAAGCCACGTCACGCTCGCACATGACACCCGGGATATCGGTCATGTAGGTATGCGGATCGTATTTGGCGCAGAAACCCATGGTAGCGACCATCTCGCCGTCACCGGCCGCCTCGGGATCCTCGCGCATCTTGCGCTTGATCTCGTCGAGTTCCTCGCGGCTCTTGCCGGGGTTACCCTTGGCGAAAGGCACCTCGAACTCCTCGCCGTCCTTGCCGAAGGTCATCTTCTTGTAGATGCCCTTGTACTCTTCTTCGGCCATAGAAAACGCTCCTCTCGTTGCGTAGCCCGAAAACGTTTTGTTCCGGGTTGTTTCCATGGCTTGCAGTATGCGGCGCGAGCGGTCGCACTTCACTGTTCTAGAGAACAATCTTCGCAGCCGGAAGCGCAGATGAGCGGTCGAAAATGAGCAATGAACGGTTTTGCTCAATACCCGCAATGGAATTATTCGGCATGTTATTGGTATCTTAGTGAAATAATACCTGCACCGATAGGAGCTACATGGAGCTTAGCGAGCTGTTGAATGAATTGGACTTCAGCACAATCAATATCGTGAAAGATGGACTCCATGGCCGATCTTTCAGCGGAATGACCTTGCTTTCGGGTTCCACGGCCGCCACGCTCGATGACGTCGACATCGTTTTTTTCGCTGAAGCATCCTATTTCAACATGCTTCCCGAAGAGCTGCGGCGGGGGCGCGCGTTCTTCCTGCGTCTCGATGAACCGCTGAAACCGCTTTCGGGCAACCTGTTCATCGCGACCGTCCATGAGTTCCGCCAATGGATCGAGGCGTTCGAGACGGTATCGTCCGAATTCCGCGAACTCCAAAAGAAAAAGGACCTGGTCATCTCGATGACCGATCTCGTCAACCGCGGCGCGACCCTCAAAACCCTGCTCAACGTCGCAGCCTCGGCCGTAGGTGCCCCGGTCTCGGTGCTCGACAACTCGCTCACCTACATCGCGGTCTCCGACAACTTCCCTTCCTTCGTCACGCATGGCGAGGACACCAGCGACAACACCGTCCCCATCAACGCGTTCCCGCTGTTGAAGGCGAAGGGGCTGACCAATATCCGCAAGCCGTTCGATCTACGCGTGTTCGACTGGACCGACGATGCCGGCAACGTCTACACCAACCATTACGCCCTTATCCACGCAGGCGACACTATCATCGGCTCGATGAGCTTCTTCACCCAAGGACGGCGCCTGCGCCCCAGTCGCACGGCCATGCTCCCCACGATCGCGCAGATCGTCAGCATCCAGATGCAGCGCAGCGATGCCTACACACTCAACAAGACCCTCTATTACGCGCGTCTGTTCAAGCTGTTGGAATCAGGTCTGGAACTCAACGATATGGATCGTCTACGCAAGCAGTTCTCGGTGTTCGGCTACAAGCTCAAGCCGCGCCTGCACATGCTCTGCGTCGACTTTTCGCGGCAGCTGCTCGCCTTCGACAGTGTGAAGCCGTTGGCAGAACGCCTGCTCAACCATATCGAGAACGCGGTGTACACGATCAACCAGACGGAAATCCTGTTCCTTTCGAGCGTCGAGGGGCCCGGAGAGCGTTTCTGCGATGTCGACGCGCTCGAGCAGCAGCTCACGGGCACGGCGATCGTCATAGGAGCAAGCGCAGGATTCACCGATATTCACCAGGCAAAACCCCGTATCGACGAAGCAAAGCGCGCCATCGCCGTTGCGCGGCGCCTTGATATCCATCGGCACGTCTTTCCATACTCTACGTTCCGCCTTGACGATCTGGTCATCCATGTCGACGATCCGCACGTGATCTACAGCTGCCAGTTCTCGCCGCTCATCCGTCTGCTCGAGGAAGACGAGCGCGAGGGAACGGAGCTCGCGCTCACGTTATGGCGTTACCTGCAGGACCCATCACATCCCGCCGACGTGGCCGCCGAACTCTTCATCCATAAGAACACGCTCTACTACCGGCTCGACAAGATCCGGCAGATCATGGGCTGCGATTTCAAAGACGCCGAGACAATCGCCAACATCCAGATAACATTTCACATACTGCGGCTGCAGGGCCGGTTCGACCCCTCCAAAACACCGCTCGAGTAGATAGCGCGGCACTGCATAAAAATTATCGAGCAGGCCGGTAACCACGTCGCTCACGTGCCCGACGGTATAGCCGTGCGCGCTCGCGCACTCAAAAATAGGATTGAACATCACGGGCGCAGATCCCCGCAAGACCGAAAGCAAGACATTTTGCTCGGGGCAAATTGTCTTGCTTTACGGTGGTAAGCTGATGCGAACACACATGAGGAGATTCGCCTATGTCTACGTTTTTAAATGCCAGCCCCATCTTTGGGCCCGTTCGCAGCCGTCGCCTGGGGCTTTCACTCGGCGTCAACATGATGCCGGCGAGCGGCAAAATCTGCACCTTTGACTGCATCTACTGCGAAAACGGTCTCAACGCCGAGCGCCCCTGTCACGAGCCGTATAACACCGCTGCCGCGGTGCTCGACGCGCTCGAGATCAAGCTGCGCGAAATGGCGGCCGAAGGCGAGCTCCCCGATGTGATCACGTTTGCCGGCAACGGCGAGCCCACTGCCGCGCCGGAGTTTCCGCAGGCTATCGCCGGTGCTGTAGCGCTGCGCGACGAGCTGGCACCGAACACCAAGATCGCCGTACTCTCCAACGGCACGCGCGCCGATCGTCCCGAGGTGCACGACGCACTTATGATGGTCGATGACAACATCCTTAAGCTCGACACGGTCGATCCGGCGTTTATCCAGCTGCTCGACCAGCCCGTCGGCCCCTACGACGTCGAGCACCAGGTCGAGACGTTCGCGAGCTTTGATGGCCACGTCATTATCCAGACGATCTTTTTGACCGGTGAGTATCAGGGCAAGTCCATCGACAATACCGGTGAGGAATACGTTGGTCCTTGGCTCGCAGCGCTCGAGCGCATTCGCCCGCAGGAGGCGACCATCTACACCGTGGCACGCGAGACGCCGGTCGCCGGCCTTGCCAAAGCGGCGCCCGAGGTCCTCGACGCCATCGCCGCACGCGTCCAAGCCCTCGGCATCCCCTGCCAGGTGAGCTACTAGGATGATTTTTCTGGGACGGGGCTTAAAGAATCATTCTGGCATGTATGCAGTTGGCGAGTAGTCAATTTGGGACGGGGCTATTTTAGCTACCCCGGCTGGCAACGCAACGGTTAGGTTGATTGACGGCCGGGGCAGCTAAAATAGCCCCGTCCCAAATTGACTACTCTGCGGGTGGACTATACTAGCTGCGGATGAAAGGAAGTTAGCCATGTTTGACAAGGGACCTGTGCCCGGCCGCAACGACGCTTGCTGGTGCGGCAGCGGCAAGAAATATAAGAAATGTCACAGCGCCTTCGACGAGCGCCTCGAGCGCCTCTGGGAGGAGGGCTGGGAGGTTCTGCCCCGTACGCTCTACAAGACGCCCGCCGATATCGAGGGCATCAAACGCTCGGCCGCCATCAATGTGGGCGTGCTCGACTACGTCGGCGAGCACATCGCCGCGGGCATGACCACCAACCAGATCGACCAGATGATCTACGACTACACCGTCGAGCACGGCGGCACGCCGGCCGACCTCAACTACGAGGGCTACCCCAAGAGCGTGTGCACCTCGATCAACGACGTGGTCTGTCACGGTATTCCCTGTGACACGGATGTGCTGCACGAGGGCGACATCATCAACGTGGACTGCTCCACAATCTTGGACGGATACTTTAGCGATTCGAGCCGTATGTTCTGCATCGGCGAGGTCTCGGCCGAGCGCCAGCGCCTGGTCGACGTCACCCGCGCCAGCGTGGAGGCGGGCCTTGCCGCCGTCAAGCCGTGGTTGCCGCTGTCCGTCATGGCCGAGGCCGTGCAGAAGACGGTCGAGGACGCCGGTTTTAGCGTGGTGCGCGAGTACGGTGGACACGGCATTGGCAAGGAGTTCCACGAGGACCCCTTCGTGGGCTTCACCACCGAGGCGCCCGACGTGGACACCATCATGGCCCCGGGCATGGTCTTTACCATCGAGCCCATGGTCAACGCCGGCAAGCCCGACATCAAGATCAGCAAGGGCGACGGCTGGTGCGTGCGCACCAAGGACGGCAGCGACTCGGCTCAGTGCGAGGTGCAGCTGGTCGTGACCGAGGATGGTTACGAGCTGCTGAGCTGGTAACCGTGCAAACGCCGGATGCTGGCGGGCCCACCCGTCTTGCATCCGGCGTTTTATTTGAACGTTTTGCCTGATAAAACCTACCAAAATAAACCTGTCCCTTTTTGGCAGGCCGAGCGGAGAGGACTGCTTGTGAACATCTTGGTTTTGCTGCCCGTCAACGATCGCCATCGCGCGATCCTTGAGTCGAGTGCTCCGGGCGAGGACTTTATCTACACGAGCGCCGACGCCGCTACGCACGAGCAAGTCGCCGATGCCGATGTGATCCTGGGCAACATCGACCCCGCTATGCTCACGGCATGCGAGCATCTCCAGTTGCTACAGCTGCAGAGCGCCGGCTATGACGATTACCTCGCCGCCGGTACCGTGCCGGCCGACGCCAAGCTCTCCTGCTCGGTGGGCGCCTACGGCCAGGCTGTGAGCGAGCACATGTTTGCCATGGTCCTTTCTATGATGAAGCGCCTGCCCGGCTACCAAGATCTGCAGCGCGAGCATCGCTGGGAGGATCTGGGGCCGGTCACCTCGCTCAAAAATGCCAATGTGCTGGTGCTGGGCGCGGGGGACATCGGCGGACACTTTGCCACGCTCTGCCGCAGCATGGGCGC
>CAKUGH010000029.1 GCA_934654605.1 uncultured Collinsella sp.
TGCGGGTTTATTGTACCCCGCCGTCAAGTGTAATTTCGACAAATATAGGTGGGCGGTAAAGGTTTACCTTGGGTGACCGCCAAGGGGCGAGATGGCCCCTCGGACGGAAAAGTCGCAGCCTGCATCGAGAGTGGATAATCTCCCACTTTTTGCCTGGATCTTGGCCAAAAGTGGAAGATTATCCACTCTCATGCGTTATGCGTCCAAGAGTTAGAGGGCGCCGAGGAGGATGGCGTAGGTGGTGGATTCGCCGAGTTTGAGCTCGTCGCCGGGATTAAGCTGGGCGGAGCGGCCGGGCTCCACCTGGATGCACACGCTCGTGGCACCGTTTACCACCACGGTTCCATTGGTGGATGACAGGTCCTCAACATGCCAGGCATTTTGAGCGTCGCACCAGATATGGGCATGACGGGCCGAGACATCGTCGCCAACATCGGTGATGTCGCCCTCCCCCGTTGCCAGCGCGCCGATCTCGACGCCTTCCTCACTCGGCTGAATCCAACGCGGGGCGCTCACCACGTAGCCGTTTTGCACGCGCAGCAGTCCCAATGGATGCGCCGGTGCGGCCTCGTGCTCGCCCGCGACCGAAGATGCGCTCAGCGAGCGCGGCGTCGACGTGGCGCCGCCACAGGTCGCGTGTGCGTAGTCGATGGCATAGGTCACCGACGAGCGGACATCTGCCGAGCAACCCACGGCGACAAACAGCACCAGGATGGCCTCGGCGCGCTCGGCGGGCATGAGCTCTGCCGCCTGAGACAGGCGCTCGAGCGCATTGCGATAGAGGTTCGTGTCCTGATGGCATTCCTCGAGTGCCCGCACCATGGGCTCACCAGCGGGCCCGCACACCATATTGGTCACGGCCGCGGCGTCCATGGGATTGCGACGGCGCAGGGCCAGCTGCGACATAATGCGCGCAGCCGAGGTACCGTAATCGGCAAAATAACGTTCTTGCAGCGTGCCGACCGGCGCGCGCACGATAAAGCGCGAAACCCAGGAGCGATCGGCGGCACGGCTCTGCGGGCTACGGCCGTCGGCGAGCGGGCGGCTCGAGAGCACCAGGCCGCACAGCTCGATATGGCTCAGGTGCGCCGCACGCTTAAAGATGTCAAACATTGCCCCGCACGGGGTGAGCTCAGCTTGAGAAGCCATAGCTTAGCCCTCCTTGGTCGCAGAGATAGTGTCGGATACTTCGGCCGGCCCGCCAAAGGCGCGGGCAGCCGCGGCTCCACCGGCAAGCGGCGTCGCCATGGGAATTTTCGCACGTCGCGCTGACGCGACAGGAAGCTCAAAAGCAAACCCCATCGCCAGCAAAAACCACGTGAGCGCATAGGTTGCAAGTAAGGCGGCCACCAGGCCACCCGCCACGGCATGCTGGGAAAACACGGCGCATGCGAGTGCGACCAGCGCCGGAACCTCGCAGGCAGAAAGGGCCAACACGCCCCGCAGGAATCCCGCACGGCGGTCGCGCGCCAAGGCCCCGGCGGCAATACCTGCCACGCCTGGCATCGCCAACGCCAGCGCGGCGACAACACCCGGCAGCTTCCCGGACCACATAAGCGGTCCCACGGCGAGCGTCACATGGGCACCCGACGCCAACAGCGCCGCCGATATCACGACCGCAGCCCAAAGCACGCCGCAGACCGCCGTCGCACCAACCATCGCCGCACGCCGCACCGCGCGCCCCGATGCCTCCATCGGGCACGGCATGAGCGGTTCGGCACGAAGCGAGCGCGCGACATTTTGCGCATAGTGGTCGCAAAACGCCGAGAGCGCCGCCTCCACCGCGGCCGGCTCGGGACGATCTTCCTGGTGGCACGACAGGCAGGCCATCACTACGTCGAACAGCTGGGCATCGACAAACGCCAGCGCATCGCGTAGGTCCTCGGAATTAGGATCGAGCCCCAGTTGCTGAGCCTGCTCGGCCGCGGCAAGCGCCACATCGGGCTCGCGCCGCAGCAGTTGCGTCAAGTCGCAGCCGGGCGCGTGGGCGCCAACGGGATAATCGGGCAGCGTATCCATCTTGAGGCGATAGGGGCTGGCGATGTCGCGCGTCTTTTTGCGCGAGCCCGAGGTGCCCGATGCGCCCGGCGCCACCTCGTACGGCGCGACACCGGCGATGAGCTCGTAGACCGTGCTCGCCGCGGCATACACGTCGATCGCCGACGACATGCGCAAAACGCGCAGGTCGGGAATATCATCGGTGAGCATCTCGGGCGGGGCGTACGCCACCGTCGCGCGACGCAGCGTGGCATAGCGCTCGGTAAACGACGCCTTGCCGCCAGCGCCCGCCACCGCAGAGGCAGGCTCGAGCGCCAGCGACGAGCCAAAGTCGATCAGGCACAGGTCAAAGGTGCCTTCGGCAAGCTGTCGGTCGAGCGGCAGGCGGGCAGTGCGCACCATAATATTAGCGGGCGAGATATCGCGATGGACGAACCCCTCGCCCACCAGGCTCATACGACAGAGCAGATCGAACAGGTCGCGACCCAAGCGCGCCGCCACGAGCGGCGACAGGCGCCCGGCATCGTCCACGGCAAGGCGCGAACGCAGGCGAGCCAGCGTCTCTCCCTCGACCCACTCCATGACAATCGCGGGCACGCCGTCGACCTCGCCCCATCCATAGAGGCGGGGAAAGCCCTTAAGGCCCGAAAGGGCGCGATGACATTCATATTCCTCACGAAACGCCGCCTCGAACTTGGTGACCAGCGCCTCGTGGGCAGCGTCATCGTCAAACCCATCGCGCGTTGGCAAGATGAGCTGCTTGAGCGCCACGGCCTCACCCTGCGCGTTGACGGCACGCGTCACGCGGCCGATGCCGCCACGGCGCATGGTGGCGTCATCGGCAAACAGCATCGTAAAACGGCGCAGGTAGGCGGGAAGCTCGTCCGTGCCCAGGGCGACGGCCGGCTCAAACCCGTCGACGCGCGCCAGGCGCAGGCCCACCATGGGATCACGGTTGAGCGACTGGGCTGCCGTAGAAGCGAGGTCGTTCGTCATAGGGCGATCGCCGCCACATTGGTGTTGAAGTTGTTGAGCGCGACGTCGTCGTTGCCGTAGTGCCCAACCCATTGACACAGGTTGGTATAGCAGCCCCACAGATTGGCATACTGCCGATACCACTTAGATTTGGTCGAGAACCTTTGTCGACCGAACTCGGCACGGATAACAAACATGTCATTCGCCAGGGTGTCGCACGGTCCGGTATCGCCCGTGGCGTTATAGGTCGACACCACGCTATTGGCGCGGGCGACATAGCCATCGAGCATGTTGTATTTGGTCACGAGCCAGCTGTGGATACTCTCCTCCTCGGCAGCCGAGAGACCACCCGAGCCCGTGTCGCTGCCGGCACCGCCGTCCGTCGAGCCACCACTCGAAGATCCACCGCCAGAGGCGGAGCCCGAACCGGAACCGCCGTCCGAGCCCGCCGAACCGGTGCCAGAACCGGACCCGTCGGAGCCGCCGGGCTTGCCCGTCTGCTGCGTATCCTGTTCCTTCTGCTGCTCTGTCTTGTTAATGACAGACGCCACGCTGTTGTTGGATAGCTTTGTGATGACCTTGGTGTTGGTGAGCACGATGGTCTTGCCGTTTGCCAGCGTGACCTCGTTGTCCGATGCTTCGGAGCTGTCCGCGTCGTCGCCACCGAACACAACGTGCGAGACCACGCTCGCCCACGTATATCCGGTCGTAGTTCCCAGATCGCTCTTGGCTCTGCGCCCGATGTGCAGCTCGCGCGCAGCATGCGCCTGCACCATGGACGGCACCGTCATGCCGTAGGCCGAAACACCGGTAATGACCAGCACGAGCGAGCAGGACAGCAGCACGCACGCCCGAGGCGCCAGGCCCAGCCGGCGTCGCATGCGCACCGCGGCGCCATGCCTTGTGTGAGTGCCCCCGGGCCGCATGCGTTCTCCTCCAACAAAAACACGCCGCTCAAGAGCGGCGCATTCATTCATATCCATAGTTGAGTGTATCAGCGAACCTAAAAGGTTGCGCAACGAATGGGCGAATACGGGACGCGAGCGGACCCGTCCACGCGATAAGCGGATGCAGGGTAGGTTTGTTGCACAACAAACGCGCGAACGAGAGCCCAATTATGGGCGCCCCGTGCGGCAGGCCGACGGGACATGCCGCGGAGCTGACGCCGCCTAGATCGCGCGGCGGGCCTCGATAGCGCGGCCAAGCGTAAGCTCGTCGGCATACTCCAAGTCGCCGCCCACGGGAAGGCCGCTCGCAAGACGCGATACCTCAACGCCCAATGGCTTGATGGTGCGAGCAAGGTAGCTCGCCGTGGTTTCGCCCTCAATGTTGGGGTTGGTGGCGATAATGACCTCGTGGATGTCCTCGTGGCCCAGGCGCGCCAGCAGCTCGCGGATATGCAGCTGCTCGGGACCGATCTTGTCCATGGGGCTGATCACGCCGCCCAGCACATGGTACAGGCCATGGTAGCTGCCCGTGCGCTCGATTGCCTGGACGTCGCGCGGCTCGCCCACCACGCAAATGCGAGTGGTATCGCGCATCGGGTCCTGGCAGATGGAGCACTCGTCGGCCGTGGCGTAGTTAAAGCAACGGCTGCAAAAGTGGACCTCCTGCTTGACCTCCAGGATGGCCTCGGCCAGGCGGCGGGCCTCCTCGGCATCGGCCTCGAGCAGGTAATAGGCGATGCGCTGGGCCGACTTGGGACCAATGCCCGGCAGACGACCCAGCTCATCGAGCAGTTTTTGCAGACTGTGATTCGCACTCATATATATGCGCGTCTTAGAACGGCATGCCCGGGATGTTGAGGCCACCGGTGATGGCGCCCATCTGCTTGTTGGCAAGCTCGTTGACGCCGCGGACAGCCTCGTTGACAGCAGCCATGATCATGTCCTGCAGCATATCGACGTCCTCGGGATCGAGCGCATCGGGATCGATGGTGAGGTTGACGAGCTCCATCTCGCCGTTAACGGTCACCTTGACCATACCGCCGCCGGCAGAGGCGTCGACGGTCTGGGACTTGAGGTTCTCCTGCGCGGCGGCAAGCTGCTCCTGCATCTTGCGGGCCTGCTTCATCATCTGCTGCATGTTCATACCGGCCATAATGGCTCCTTTACGTGCGGCCGCACGCCGAGCTGCAAGGGCAGCCGGAACGCGGCGGGACTTTCAAACTCAAAAATCGTACCACGGCGCGGGGCAAGCGGGCGGGGCAGACACGCTACCTCAGTCGATATACATGTCCTCTAGCGTGACGATTCGCCAATCTTCGCGCGCGGCGAGCTTCTTTTTCGTGGCGGCGCTCACGTCATGCTTGCAGAACAGCATGAAATTCGAGGCGACGAAGCCCTTGACCAGGTCGCGCTTGCTTTTGAGGTCATCAATCTCTGCCGACTCATCAAACGACTCCCTATATTTGCACTCGCCGATTACCAGACGCTTAGAGATCCGATCGGCAGCCAAAACATCGATATCATCCTGAGCCCGTTTGGCGGGATTCGTTCCCCACCAAGACGACACCGCCGTTGCCGGAATTGGCAGCTTGCCCTGTTTGGCCTGCTCAACCATCCACTCGGCACACAACGCCTCGAACCGGTGACCCAGATATTCGTTCAGCTGCTCTTCTGGAAGCGCATTGACAACCGCTCGCCCCAGGCCCGCCTCGATATCGGACGAATACGGCATGACGAACCGGAACCAGAACGCATAGCACGGCTCCGAAAGACGATAGATTCCGCGCTTGCTCGTTTCGGGGTTCTCGCCAAACGGAACGGCCTTTTCTATGATTCCTACCGATTCCAACGCCTTGAGATAGCGAGGCAGCGTTGTCTGGGCGATCCCCACGCGGTCGGCAATCTGCTTCGCACGGTTTGCGCCGGCAGCTACAGCCCTCAGAATCGAGTTATATATTGCCGGCTCCTGGAACTCCTGGCGAATCAGGCCCTCCGGCTCGCCATAGAGAAACCCCATGGGATCGAAGTAAAGCCGTGCCAGATTCTCCTTGAGCCCTACGCTTGGGTCCAGCTGCTGCAGATAGTACGGCACACCGCCAAAGCAGCCGTAGAATTTAAAGGCGTCTTGAGCGCTCAGACCCGGAAGCATTTTGGCCGCGTCCCTAAATCCAAGGTCGCGTACCTTGATTTGGGCCGTACGCCGGCCAAACAGAGGGCTTTTGCGCCCCAGAACGTTGCTTTCCATAAAACCCTGGTTGCTACCACAAAGAATGAGAAAGGCGCTCGTTTCTTTGAAGGCCCTATCGATTGCTACCTGAAAAATCGAAGGTAGCGCCTCGTTGCGCATCGCCGCATAGGGAAACTCATCGAACACAAAGACAAACCGTTCGGTGCGCGCTCGATCGGCGATGAAGGACAGCGCGTCAGCCCAGGAAGAGAACCCGCCAAGCGATGTGGGGAGATTGAAAAAGCTCGCGATGGCACGATTAAAATCCGCTAGGTTGTCGGCGTCGCTTTGCTCGAGGGCGGTAAACGAGAGCGTCCGTTTACCGCGGCAGAACTCGTTAATCAGCGTCGTCTTTCCCACGCGTCGACGACCGTACACGACGGCCATCTGAAATGAACTCTGCTCATAAAGGGATTCGAGTTTTGCTAGCTCTGCCTCGCGTCCGACAAACATTATGCACTCCCGAATTATGCAAAGACGAATAATTCACATTTGCATAATATCTCAAACTCTACCTAACCGGGCCGGACCCGACATTTTCTGCATCCAGCTAGATACCAAAATGCCGGACCGCCGCTCGGGGTGGCGCGCATGGGGGCGGGGTATAATTTGATTGTCACAGATAGCAATTTGGAGGTACCCCATGAATGCCCCCGACGTGCTCCAAAACATCCGCTCAAAACACCCCGTTGCATATTTGGTTCTCTATCTCTTTGTCGGCTGGGCATTGCTGGTTGTCATCACCCATGCTATAGCCTTTGGAGCAGAGCTGCTGATAGCCAGCTCGGACCAACCCGTCGTCAAATGGGAAACAACCGATGAGTGCTCCGACGGAACCCGAACCGTTTACTACAACAGTCCGTCCCTCTACCAAGAGTTCAGGGTCAAGATAAAGGACTCCAAGATTGTCGATGCCGAGCCAGGCGCCTATTCGACAATCGGGGCAACCGTCAACGCCGAGCAAGTCGAGTACACGGAGAGCCATGCAACGTATCGTATCGACCTTTGCATCCTAGGCCGACCGTCACGCACCTGTCTGCTCGAATGCGACATACGCGGCACCACGTTACACATGTCCGAAACACAGATGCGCCCGGTCAAAAAGCCCCTGAAGAGCTAGAGGCCCCAACCCCAACGAGTGACCCTCAGCAGTAAAACGACAGCCCACCGGTCGTTTCTTTCCAACGCTTGCAAATCAGTGCATGGTTAGAAGAAACGAACTGCATGATATCGCGTAAATCCCGAGCAGGAATATCGCCCTTGTTGTGAGCCAGCTTGCATCCGCCGGAGCGGGTAAGCCATATCTTGGTCGCTTCGGCGGCGGGACGCTTGACCGCAATGTGAACATGGACAGGCTCGCCATTCTCTCCCGTCCAAAAGAAGATGATGTACGGCCCAAGTCGAAAAAGACTAGGCATAGACTCGTCCGCCTTCGTAGGCAAATCGCAAGATGAGCGGAGCGTTATTGCGCACGAAATCATCGAGTTCTTTGAGGTCCGCCTCGCTAAAGCCCTCGTGCGACACCCAGTTGAATGCCGGCAAGATGCACTCCGCTGTGTCAAAACCCCAATCGCGCGGACGCTCCACAACGACCTTCACCGTGTTGTCCTCACGGACTTCGGAATACGAAACCTGCGTATCGTCCTCAAGGCGGACATATTCCCACATCATAAGCTCGCTCCGTTCAAAGGGTTCTCTTCTTGAGCAGTATACCCGCCCGGGCAGTTAGTCCACCGGCTTGAAGATGGTGGACTGACCGAAGACGCTGCGGATGAGGGCTTTGGCCTCGTCCTCGGTCTGCGGGATGCTCGGAGCTGCGCCCTGGTGGCCGAAGGGGCTGCCGGCGCCGGGATTAGACTCCCAGGGAGCCGCAGGGGTGTCGTCGCTTGCGGGGGCAGGCGCCGCGGCCGCAGGAGCTGCGGGAGCAGCCGCGGCAGGCTTGGGCTCCGGAGCCGCGCCGGGCACGTCGAACGGGGGCAGATCGTCCCCGCTCGCATCGGCAGCGAAGCCGCCGACCATAGCGTCGTCGTAGGGCACCTGCTCGGACTCCCACGGAGCTGACTGCGCGGCAGGCTGGGCTTTGGGGGCGGCCGAGCGTTCGGGCGCACGGGGCGCGGGCTCCGTCGGGAGCTTGCCCGTGGCGGGAGCGCCGGCGGGATTGTCGGAACGTAACCAGGGAGCCTTGCCCAGGTCGGATGACTTGGGCGCGGGCGCGACAGGCTTGGGTGCGGGCGCCGGGGCAGCAGGTTTGGGCGCGACAGGCTTAGGCGCCGACGGGGTCGGTGCCGCTACCGGTGCCGCCTGCTGCGGTGCGCTGGCGCTCGAGGATGCAGGGGCCGCCGAGGACACGGGTTGCGGGTCCACAGATGCCGCAGCCCGTGCAGATGGAGAATGCTCCTCATGTTGAGGAGCCGGCGTGCCACCCCCATCCAGGACATAGTCGACGGTGCGACGACCGAAGACCGCGCAGACCGTCGGCAGGACCACCGACTGCGTGTCGGCGCGACCGAGCATCTTGATGGCAAAGGTCGAGCCCGCGGGGAACGAGACCGTGAGCTTGGAGCCGTCATCGGCCGTGGCGCGAGCATTGAGCAGCAGGCCCGCATAGGAGGCCTGACGCGCCTTGACGCGTTCGACGACCTCGGCCCATTTACGCTGGAGCTCGCCAGCGTCTTCGACCGCAGGGGTCTCGGCAGCACCGGCGGCGGCAACCTGGGCGGCGCTGTTGGGCTTGGACGCAGGCACCGGCGCGAGCGATGCGGCAGGCGTGGAAGCCGGAGCCGCAACGGGCTGAGGAGCCGGCGTGGGCGCAGGCTGAGGTGCAGGCGTCGCAGGCTTAGAGACTTGCGCAGACGCGGGCTTAGGCGCAGGTTGAGGCGCTGGAGCAGCCGCAGCGCCGCGGTCCCAAGGCATACCCCCCTGGTGCGTGGACGCCGTAGCGGGAGCGGTCGCCGCCGGAGCAGCAGCTCGGGCACCCGAGATGAGCGTCGGCTGCTGTGCCGTCGCAGGCGCAGCCGCAACGGCCGCCGGGGCAACCTGAGCAGCAGCCACGCTCGCCGGAACGGCGGCGTTGGCAACCATGGCCTCCAAGCGCGCCACGCGCTCGGCCAAAGCCTCAATCGTCAGGTCGGCCTCGGGACGTGCCAGGCGGGTGCAGGCGATCTCGAGCACCAAGCGCACATCACTCGCGCCCCTCATCTCCAATGCGGCGTCGTCGAGCACCGTCAGTACGCGAGCCAGACGGTCGGCAGGATGCTCGCCAAAGGCAGCAGACTCGGCCGCAAGCGCCTCGGCCTGCTCGGCTCCGCCCTCAAACAGCTCGGCACGGGCGCCGGCAACGCAAGCAACGTACACGTCGCGCACGTGCGCCACCAGGTCGCGCGTCAACTCCAGCAGGTCATTGCCCTCCTCGACCTGTGCACGAATGAGGCCATAGAGCTCAGCGACATCGCGCTCGGCGATGGCATGGGCAAACTCGCCCAGAATCTGATCCGAGACCTCGCCCAAAAGCGAGCGGGCATCGTCCACATGAACGGAGCCGTTGCCAAAAACGCTCAGCTGCTCCAGTGTGGAGAGCGCGTCGCGCATGCCGCCCTTGGCATGGCGTGCCACGATGGCAAGCGCCTCGTCGTCGTAGTCGAAGCCCTCCTGCTCGCACACGTATACCAGGCGGCGCTCGATATCCTCGTTGCCGATGCGGTGGAAATCGAAGCGCTGGCAGCGCGAGAGGATGGTCTCCAGAATCTTTTGCGGGTCGGTGGTGCACAACACAAAGATCACGTGCGCCGGCGGCTCCTCGAGCGTCTTAAGCAGCGCGTTGAACGCCGCCGTCGTGAGCATGTGGACCTCGTCGATGATATAGATCTTGTACTTGCCGCGTACCGGGGCAAAGTTGACGGAGTTGATGATCTCCTCGCGCACGTTGTCCACGCCGGTACGGCTTGCGGCATCGAGCTCGTAGACATCGGGGTGGTTACCCTCGGCGATGAGCTCACACTCCTCGCAGGTGCCGTCGGGCATGCAACCGCTCGCACCCTCGGCGCGCGCCGCCTCGGCATTGCGGCAGAGCAGCGCCTTGGCCAGGATACGCGCCATGGTGGTCTTGCCCGTACCGCGCGGACCGCAGAACAGGTAAGCGTGGGACAGGCGCCCCTCGGTAATGGCGTGCTCGAGCGTCGAGACGATGTGCTGCTGGCCCACCACGGAGTCGAAGGTGAGCGGGCGATACTTTCGGTACAACGATTCCATGGGTGCTCCCCCGGGTATACTGAGTCTTGTTGCCGCGACGGCCATGCGGTCGCACGGCATACCGCATCCATAATAACCCGTACGGCGAGCCCGCCGCGATAGGAGTCCAAAGAGCATGGCAGACGCAGAGAGCAACCTCGTTCCCTCCGAAGCAGCCGACCAGGTCGAGGTCGCGCTCGAGAGGCAGGCCGCAGCCGATGACGGCATTCTGTACCTCAACGAGTATCAGTACGAAAACGACCTCGTCACCGACTTCGCCCGCTTGGTTGCCTCGCCCAGGCGTCGCGGCTCCCTGTACGTCGCCGCCGCCATTGCCGCGCTCATCGGCATCGGCATGCTGGTGGCCGGCGGCAACTGGATTAAGTTCGGCATCGTCCTGATCGTGTTCGGCGCCTTTTTGGCCTGGTGGAGCAAGAACCTGCACCATACGCTCGCGCGCGACTTTATCGATGCCGTCGAGGCCGACGAGTCCATGGGCGGCCGCTACCGCCGTGTCGCCGCCAACGAGGACGGCCTGATGGTCTGGGGCAAGAGCGGCAAGTCGCAGTTCTTCCCGTTCGAGAAGCTCGACCACGTGCTCGACGGCGAGCGCATCTTTGTGGCCATGTTCGCCGACCAGGGCGTGACGATCCCCAAGGACACCTTTGTCCGTGGCGATGCCGAGCAGTTCGGCCCCTTCCTCAAGGCCCGCATCAACAAAAAACTCCGCATCGAAACCAAAAAGAAAAAGATGAAGGCCGAGAAGGCCGCCGCCGAGGCCAAGCAGGGCGACAAGGCCGACAAGCCCAAGGACACCAAGAGCAAGCAGCGCAAGCAGAAGAAGGACAAGAAGAATCGCTAAGGCCAGGCTCTGACCCCAAGCCTCGGCTGCCCGCTTAGGCGAAACTTAGATTGACGGCGGAAACCGCATCCCGTTTTGGAGCTCCAAAGTGGGATGCGGCTTCCTTTCACCCGAGCGTGCTACACTAGCAGCATCTATGCCACCGCGAACGCTGGAACGGGCCACGCCCCGCGCCCGCCGCTCGCAAACGAACTTTAAACGCACGAGGGTTGGCCATGCCGCTTTTCTCGCAACATACCGCCCGGTTCTCGCCGGACGTTCCCTTGGAGGGCACCAGCTCTCGCGAGCTGCTCAAGCGGTACCAGCCGCTCGAGACGCTTGCGACCGGCGGTTTTGGCTCCATCGAGATCTGCCGCGACACGCACCTGCGCCGCCGCGTCGCCATTAAGCGCATCCCCCTTATCAACGGCGCCGGCATGCCCGCCAGCGACATCATGGATGTCCTGCGCGAGGCGCATACCGCCGCCATGCTTCAACATCCCAATATCGTGCAGGTTATCGACTTTACGCACGATACCGCCTATGCCTACCTGGTCATGGAATATGTCGACGGCATGTCCCTAGCCGAGTTTTTGCATCGCGTGGACGGCCATTCGCTCACCTTTGACGAGGCAGCCGCCATTGCCGACGCGCTGGGCCAGGCACTCGCCTTCGCCCATAGCAACGGCGTGCTCCACCTGGATATTAAGCCCGCCAACGTGCTCATCGACCACTCGGGCAATGTAAAGCTCACCGACTTTGGCATGGCGCGGCTGTCGTCTGCCGGCGGCTTTGGCGGCTCGCGCGGCGGCACCATCGGCTACATGCCGCCCGAGCAGCTCGATATCGAGACCGGCACGGTCGACGAACGTGCCGACGTCTTTGCCCTCGCCTGCATGATCTACGAGGGTCTGTGCGGCAGCGCCCCCTTTATGGCGGCCACGCCCGGCGACTCGCTCGACCGCATCATCGGCGGCGCCACCTATCCCAGCGAGCTCATCCCGCACTTTCCCCCGGGAGCCGAGGCCGCGCTCATGAGCGCACTCTCCCCCATGCCGCAGGACCGGCCCAACAGCATCGAGGCCTTTTGCGACCAGCTGCTCGCCGGCTTGGGCAGCGTGCGCGAGGGCCGTCGCAGCCTGGAGCAGATGGTGGGCGAGCTTTCGGATGACGAGCACGCGGCAGACGATATCGAGTCGCTGCCCTACGAGGACGACGCCATCGAGGTCGACCCCGCGCTCGGCTGGGCGGGCACGCGCTGGAACCGCGCAAGCGATTACACCATGCGCGCCATCTCGGTGCTAACGTGTGCCACCTTCAGCTTTTTGCTCATGCAGACGGCTGGCGTCGCGGCGCTTCCCGGACTTATCGCCGCGGCCATCGCGATCGGGGCGGCCGCCGGCCTGGCCCCGCAGATTGGCTCGGCCATCTCGGCCGTGGGCTTTTTGGTGCTCATGGCAAACGCCACCATGCAGGCGCAGGGCATCCTGTCGATGCTGCCCGTCGCGGTGATCTTTGCCGCCGCCATGTCCGGCTGGTGGATCGCCTGGGGACGCACCGAAGCCGCCGCGAGCGCTGCGCTCACCTGTGCGGTGGCACTTGGCTGTCTAACCGGCGACGTCCTCCTTGCCGCCGGGGTCGCCGCCGGCATCGCGGCCTTTTGGCTCGGCCCGGCAAGTGCTGCCGCCGCCACGGGCATGGGCGCGCTCTTTGCCCGCCTGGCCACGGTCGCGCTTTCTGCCGGAGGCGTGTTGGGGCTCGGTAACGTCGCTGCAGTGCTGGGAGATGCGTTCCTCTGGGCCGCCATTGTGCTCGTCGCGGCGACAGCTGCACTGACATCCCTGCTGCTCAACGCCCATGCCAAACGTGCCGAGCAGGGCTCGAACCTCGCCGCCATCGCCGCCATCGCCGCCTGCGGCATCGGCTGCGCGGCGTCCCTCTGTCTTGCACACCATATGGAAATTGCCAGCCTTGCGGCCGCGGTCGTCGTCAAGGCGGCGGTTGCGGGAACCCTATCCTCTATAATTGTTGGGATATGCCTATATTTGCTCGGATACCAAAGAACCTATACGGAGAGTGATCTTTCGTGAACTTCCTGAACATCTTCGAGGACCACGTGGCCGGCATCTTCGGTGCCACCCGTGCCCCGTTCTCCTTTAAGAAGCTTGCCAAGCAGGCCGCTCGCGACATGGAGGATCAGACTCTGGTGATCAACGGCGTCAACACCGCGCCGGCACTCTATACCATCCTGATCGCCGCCGACGACGATCCCATGCTCGCCCCGTTCTACCCCGAGCTTTCGCGCGAGGTCCGCGAGTTTGTGAAGGCGCAGGCCGAAAAGCGCCGCTACGTCTTTGTCGGCGAGCCCCTCGTCCGCTTTATGATCGACCCGCAGCTTCGCGCTGGTAAGTTCTCGGTCTTTGCCGAGAACGTCGACGCCCCCACGCTCGGCCGCCTGTACGAGGAAGAGCGCGCCTACCAAAATGGCCTGGGTCAGAACAACTCGGCCGCAAGCCGCGCCGCCAGCGCTCCCCGCGCCGGCAAGCAGCAGTTTGCCACCCCGCAGCAGCATCCCGCCGCCATGCCCCAGCAGCCGGCACCCCGCGTCGCCGCTCCCGACCCGCTCGCCGTGGCCGATCCCTTTGCGCCCAACGTCCCCGACCCCGCCGCCGCGCCCATCCCCGTGCCGCAGACCGTCTCTCGTGACGCCCTTGCCGGCATGGGTGGAGCCGCCGCGACCGGCGCCGCCGTGGGCCTTGGCGCCGCGGCCGGTATTGCCTCCAACATGGCGAGCACCCGCACCCCGCAGCGCCCGCTCGCCCAGCTCGTCGACGTCGTGAGCGGCGAGAGTCACAGCATCACCTCCGCGCAGGTGACCATCGGTCGCGAGCGCTCGGTTTCGGACATCGCCCTGCGCGACCCCAACGTGTCGCGCCGTCACGCCCAGCTCACCTTTACCGGTTCGGACTGGTCGATCGAGGACCTCAATTCCACCAACGGCACGCTCGTCAACAACCGCCGCATCACGCGCTGCCCGCTGCGCAACGGCGACCTGCTGACGTTTGGCCTGAGCACCTTTGAATTTAGGGGATAGTCGCTTATGAACATCGATATCGTCCTTTTTGCAGGCCGCATCGTCCTGGTCGCCCTGCTCTATATCTTCCTGTTCGCCGTCATGAAGACCGGCGTGGGACTCGTGCGCGGCCAGCGCCGCGACTCCGCTATCTGGACGATCGATGTGGACAAGGGTCCGCGCGGCATCCGTGGCATCCATGTGGACATGCTCGGCCCCGTCATCGTCGGCCGCTCGCCGTCCTCGGACATCTGCATCAACGAACCGTTTGTCTCGGCCTCGCACGCACGCTTTTCGCTGCAGGGCCCGGCACTCATCATCGAGGACCTCAACTCGCTTAACGGCACGCTCGTCAACGGCCGCCAGCTCGTGGAGCCCGCGACGCTGCGCGAGGGCGACGAGGTCCAGATTGGCGACGTGGTCATGAAGGTGAACCGTCGATGATCGACGAGGAGAACAAGTCCGCAACCATACCCGAGACGCCGGCTGCCCCCGCAGCCGCGCCGGCTCATGCCGCTCCGGCGCGCCCTGCGACCGTGGAGCCCGAGGACACGGTGTTCTCCCTGCCTCTTTCGCATGTAACTCAAGAATATCCGGCGCTCGTCGATGACGAGGACGCCGACACCGAGCAGCCCGACGCCCCTATCGGCGCCCATGCTGCCGAACAGCCCGCAGCACCGGAGGCAACGCCCGCGCCGGCTCACTTTGCTGAGCCCGTCGCCGAAGCGATCAGTGAGAGCGCTGCCGTGTTTGCAGCCCCCGAGCCCGCCGCGCCGGTGTTTCCCGTCGCCCCGGCAACCGAGGCGGCACCCGTGTCCGCAACGCCTGCCGAAGTCGAGCAGCCCGTTGCTGCGCCTGCCGCAGCACCCGAACCCGCCGCAGCTCCCGAGCCCTCCGCTCAACCCCAGAGCACGCCCGCGCCGTCGCACTTCGCGACGCCCGAGCCAGCGGCTGTCGAGCCGCCGCAGGACGCCGATCCCGCCGACCGCGTGACCGAAGACCTCAGCCTTCCGGACATCTCCGACGCCGAGCCAAGCAACGATGCCGACACTGTCTCCCCCGGCGACACCGCCGAGATCGATGTTGCCGCCGTGGAGGCCAAGCTCAAAGACCCCGGCTCGACCATGAGCTTTGAGCCGCTGACCGACGAGCGCATCGAGACCGACTCGACCTACGACGCCGGCACCACCACGCAGCTTATGTGGGGCGCCCGCTCCGACGTCGGATGCGTACGCCCGCACAATGAGGACTCCTACCTGGTGCAGTCGCCGCTCTTTTGCGTGTGCGACGGCATGGGAGGACACGCCGCCGGCGAGGTGGCATCCTCCATCGCCGTCGAGACCATCGCCAAGACGGCGCCGCAGTCCGCGGACGCCGCGCGACTGGCCGCAGCCGTCGAGGCCGCTAACGCCGCCGTGATCGAGGCCGCTCTCAACGGCCTGGGCAAACCCGGCATGGGCTGCACGGCCACCTGCGCCTACATCGAAAACGACACGCTCGCCATCGCCCACGTGGGCGACTCGCGCGCCTACCTGCTCCACGAGGGCACGCTGATTCGCGTGACCCGCGACCACTCCTACGTGGAGGAGCTCGTGGATGCCGGCGAGATTACGGCCGACGAGGCCCGCGTCCACCCCAACCGCTCGGTCATCACCCGCGCGCTGGGCTCGGACCCCGCCATGTATGCCGACCACTTTACCCTGCACATCGAGGAAGGCGACCGCCTGATCCTGTGCTCCGACGGTCTTTCGAGCATGATTCCCGATAGCGATATCGAGAACATCGCCACGCAGTCCTCGACCGCGCAGATCTGCGTCGACAACCTGGTGGACGCGGCACTTGCCGCCGGCGGCCACGACAACGTGACCGTGGTGGTCGTCGATTTGGTCGACGACGGCGTCATGCGCGAGGCAAAACGCGTCCGCCGCCGCAATGTCACCATCGCCGCCGTCCTGGCCCTTGTCTTTGTGCTGGCAGCGGGCATCTGGGCGTACACGGGCATCACCGGCTCGTACTACCTGGGTACCTGCCACGGCAATGTCGCCGTCTGGCGCGGCCTGCCCGGCAAGACGCTCGGATTCAAGCTCCACTGGCTCGAGAGCGAAACCAGCATCAAGCTGTCCGACCTGCCCGAAGACACGCAGAACCGCCTGAAGGCGGGCATTCCGCAAACGAGTGTCGACGACGCACAGGACACCATCTCCAAGTACCGCCATCAAATTGACGAGGAGCAGACCCGTCAGGTGATTGACGCGCAAACGATTCGCGACAACACCGATCAGGAATCCACCTCCGAGTCAGATTCCGAGAAAACCGCCGAACAGTCCGCCGAGGCCGAAGCCTCCGATAAGAATTAGAAAGGGAGTGCCGCTTATGAGTCGCCGCAACACCGAACTGCTCTTGCTCATCGCCTCGGCGTTCCCCGTCATCCTGCTCTATGCGATGTACGTGCTTACCGCGGGCGCCACAATCTCTTTTGAGACGCTCGCCGTGCCGATCGGCCTGTTCGCCGCCTTCGCCGCGGCGCATATCGCCGTGCGCATCCTGGCGCCCGGCGCCGACCCCGCCATCCTGCCCATCGTCTTTGTGCTCTCGGGCATCGGCATCACGTTCGTGACGCGCCTTGCCCCCGACCTCGCCATCTCGCAGCTCATCATCTTGTTTGTCTCGGTGGCACTCATGGTGGGAACGCTCGCGCTGGTCAAGAACCTCGACGTGGTCATGCGCTACAAGTACACCTTTGGCATTATCGGCATCATTTTGCTGATGCTGCCCATCTTTATCGGCACCACGATCTCGGGCTCCAAGCTGTGGATTCGCATCGCCGGCTTTACCATCCAGCCCGGCGAGTTCGCCAAGGTCTTCATCGTCCTGTTCCTGGCCGGCTATCTGGCCGAGAACCGCGAGCTGCTCTCTATCTCCAACCGCAAGATCCTGGGCCTCAAGATTCCGCGCTTCCGCCTGCTGCTGCCGCTGTTTGCCGTGTGGGGCGTATGCCTGCTCGTCGTCGTCTTTGAACGCGACCTGGGCTCGGCCGTCCTGTTCTACACCATCTTCTTGCTGATGCTCTACGTTGCCACGGGACGCTTTTCCTACGTCATCATCGGCCTTGCGCTGCTTGCCGTTGGAGCCGTGGGCGCCTACAAGTTCCTGTCGCACGTGCAGGTGCGTTTCCAGATTTGGGCCGATCCGTTTAAGGACGCCCAGGGCCAGGGCTACCAGATTGTCCAGTCGCTCTACTCGCTGGCCGACGGCGGCCTGGTTGGCGTCGGCATTGGCAACGGCATGGCAAACAACATCCCCGTCGTCGAGTCCGACTTTATTTTCTCGGCCGTCGGCGAGGAGATGGGCCTGTTGGGCGGCGGCGCCGTGCTCATCCTGTTTATGCTCTTTGCCGTGCGCGGTCTCACCACGGCCGCCCGCGCCAAGTCCGACCTTGCCGCCTTTAGCGCGACCGGCCTTACGGCGGCCATCAGCTTCCAGGCTTTCTTGATCGTTGGCGGCGTAACCCGCCTGATCCCGCTGACCGGCGTCACCCTGCCCTTTATGAGCCAGGGCGGCTCCTC
>CAKUGH010000030.1 GCA_934654605.1 uncultured Collinsella sp.
TAAAAGGGATACTCGAGTGCATGAGGGCCCGTGCAAAAGAGCTTCCGCCCGCTTCGCACTCCGCAACCACGGTGCAGTAAAGGCCCGCGTCTGCATGCTCGATCGACACCTCCCCTGTCGGAAACGCCTTGCGCACAAGCGCCACCAGGCCATCGCGCGCCTCACGAGCACGTACGCGTACGCGGTTCACGTGTCGCTCGTAATCGCCCGATTCGAGCAAGCGGGCCAACGCGACCTGATCTACGGAGCTGACCGATGAGGCATAAAAACCAAGCTCACGTCTAAACCGATCCATCAGCTCATCCGGCAGCACCATATACGCCAAACGCAGGGCCGATGACAGGCTCTTAGAAAAGGTATTGGTGTAGATGACCGATTGGGCAGCATCGATCGATGCGAGCGCGAGAATCGGCTTGCCGGCAAGGCGAAACTCACAATCAAAGTCATCTTCAATGAGATACCGGTCCGGCTGCTCGGTAGCCCAGCTCAGCAGGGCATAGCGACGCGCAATGCTCGTCACAAGGCCGGTCGGATACTGATGGGACGGCATCAGGTGAAGAACATCGGCCCCGGTTTTCTGCAGAGCGCTCAAGTCCACGCCCTCATCATCCAGCGGAATATGCCTCACCTTGCAGCCCATAGCCTGATAGATGCGCGTCAGACGCAAGTAGCCCGGGTCCTCGACGGCATACACCTTGTCCGCGCCAAGCAGCTGAACCAACATGGTATCGAGCAACTGGGCGCCCGCACCGATAACGATGTTGTCGGGGTCGACATTCATGCCCCTTGTCCCAAACAAATGGTGAGCGATAGCGCGTCGTAGCCGAGCGGTGCCCTGCGCCGGCGCGGGCGAAAAGATTTCACGTTCGTCTTCGGACGTCAGTGTCGCCCGTAGCGCGCTTTGCCAAAGCCGCGCCGCCTCCAAAGCGGAAGGAGAAAGAGCCCCGAACTGCTCGGCCTGTCCGTCGGAATCATGCGCGCTGGGGCCAACAGAGACAGTATCTCGGTCGGCATCCTCCGCAGCCGAAGCCAGAACCGGGGCTTCGGGAAGCTCGCACGCGTAGTAACCACGCCGCGGCTTTGAGCAAATATAACCCTCGGCAAGCAACTGGCTATATGCATTCTCGATGGTAATGACACTGATTCCCAGATGACTGGCAAAGGCACGCTTAGACGGAAGATGCTCCCCCGCCGCAATACGTCCAGCTACGATATCATCTCGAATTTGCTGGTAAACATACTCATAGAGCGATGCCTCTCCGCGTTTTTCCAAATTATAGTCAAGCATGAGTTTGTCACCTGACCTTATCGAGTCATCCAATCTGGTATTAGTCTGACCTTGTTATTATCTCGAAAACTGAGTATTTCACCATACCCAGCTCCCCGATAGGATGTTCCGTCAAGCAATGCACATGCCAACCAAGGGAGCAACCATGGCAGAACAGACCAGCAAGGCCGATCGCGTCAAACTCAACCGCGAGCTCGCGCAGATGCTCAAGGGCGGCGTCATCATGGACGTCACCACGCCCGAGCAGGCACGCATCGCCGAGGAGGCGGGCGCCTGCGCCGTCATGGCACTCGAGCGCATTCCAGCAGACATCCGGGCCGCGGGCGGCGTGTCGCGCATGAGCGATCCCAAGATGATCAAGGGCATTCAAGAGGCCGTCTCCATCCCCGTCATGGCCAAGTGCCGCATCGGTCACATCGTCGAGGCGCAGGTCCTTCAGGCCATCGAGATCGACTACATCGACGAGTCCGAGGTTCTCTCCCCCGCCGATGACGTCTATCACATCGACAAGACCCAGTTTGACGTCCCGTTTGTCTGCGGTGCCCGCGACCTGGGCGAGGCGCTGCGCCGCGTCGCCGAGGGCGCCACGATGATCCGCACCAAGGGCGAGCCGGGCACGGGCGACGTCGTTCAGGCCGTGCGCCATATGCGCAAGATCCAAAAGCAAATCCGCGACGTTGTTGCCCTGCGCGATGATGAGCTCTTTGAGGCAGCCAAACAGCTGCAGGTCCCGGTCGAGCTGGTTCGCGAGGTCCATGCCACGGGCAAGCTTCCCGTCGTGAACTTTGCCGCCGGCGGAGTCGCGACCCCCGCCGACGCCGCGCTGATGATGCAGCTGGGCGCCGAGGGCGTCTTTGTCGGCTCGGGCATCTTTAAGAGCGGCGACCCGGCCAAGCGCGCCGCCGCCATCGTCAAGGCCGTGGCAAACTTCACCGATGCCAAGCTCATCGCCGAGCTTTCGGAGGACCTGGGCGAGGCCATGGTGGGCATCAACGCCGACGAGATCGAGATCATCATGGAGGAGCGCGGACGCTAGTCCAACAGAAAGGATCGCACATGAGCGATTATGCAGACCAAACGGTCGCCGTGCTGGCGGTCCAAGGCGCTTTTGCCGAGCACGAGGCAAGGCTATCCGAGCTGGGCGCACGTTGTATTGAGCTGAGGCAGGCCGCCGATTTGCAGCAGAACTATGACCGCCTGGTCCTCCCCGGCGGCGAGTCCACCGTTCAGGGCAAGCTGCTTGCCGAGCTTGGTATGCTCGATGAGCTTCGCACCTGCATTGTTGAGGGCATGCCCGTCCTGGGCACCTGCGCCGGCTTGATTCTATTGGCGCGCGACCTTGCCGCCCACGACGATAAGGGAACGCCGCGCTTGGCAACCATGGATGTGCTCGTTGAGCGCAATGCCTATGGCAGACAGCTCGGCAGTTTTCGCACCAAGGGGCAGGTGACCGGCATCGATGGTGAAGTGCCGCTGACGTTTATCCGCGCGCCCCGCATCGTCAAGGTCCACGGCAACGCCAAGGCCTTAGCGAAAGTCGACGGGCGCATCGTCGCCGCCCACCAGGGCAACCAGCTCGGCGTAACCTTCCACCCCGAACTCGACGACGACACCCGCCTCCACGAACTGTTCCTGCAAATGTAGGCATCGAAATCAACAAACGAAGCGAGAGTGGATAATCTCCCACTTTAAGCTTGGATGCAGGCTCAAACCGGGAGATTATCCACTCTCATGCTATGTAGTCGTTTAAGAACGTCCCCAATGACTACTTTTTTGGCAGGTTTGGATCAAGGCAACGCCGATGTTTTGGTACCGACAGCGAAAACCCACCAGAGCGAGCAAGGTGCCTTGAAACAAGGCGGCATTGACCTTTTGGTCATGCCGCCGAAGTTGAAAGGCAGATTGCCGCTCTGGCGGGTTTGCAGCGTCGAGCCGTTACGCGGTTCGTAGAACCGCGTAACCCCTAAAAACGGTTGCCGCGGAAGCCGCCACCGTTGCGGCCGCCACGATCGCCACCGCGACCGCCGCGGTCGTTACCACGGTTGCCGCCGAAGCCGCCACGGTTGCCGCCGCGGTCGCCATAGCCGCCACGGTTGCCGCCAAAGCCGCCGCGACCGCCACGGTCGCCGCCACGGTCACCAAAGCCGCCACGGCTACCGCGATCGCCACCGCGACCGCCACGGTCGCCACCACGGCCACCGCGATCGCCAAAGCCGCCGCGACCGCCACGGTCGCCGCCACGACCACCGCGATCGTCACGGCCGCCGCGAGGACCGCGGTCCTCGTCCAGGCCCATGGCGACGAGCGGAGCAATAACCTTATCGAGAGCAGCCATCAGCTCGGTGGCTTCCTCGTAAGAAAGCTCGGGCAGGAGCTTCTCCTTCTTGTTGGCAAGCTCGACCAGGCCCTCAGCAGCATCCTCGGCAGCGAAGACGACGATCTTGCGCATATCGCCCTCGGCGTCGTCGATGCGGCCGACCAGATCGGCAGCCTCGGCCTCGGCCATCAGGCCATCGAGCTCACGAAGGCGCATGCCCAGCAGGTCGGACATCTCCTTCTGCTCCATCTTGGGCTTGAGGTCAAGAAGCTTGATGGCGCGCTCAATGTTCGCCATGCGCTCGGCCTTGGCCTCCTCCTCCTTGGAAATAGCAAAGCGACGGCTGCGCAGCAGGCGGGCGGCCTTCTGCATCTTGTCCATCAGCTCTTCGTCATCGTAATCTGCGGCGGCCTCGACAACCTCGGCCTCCTCCTCGGCGGAAACCTCGTCAGCAACCTCAACCTCGGCAGCTTCGGTCTCCACGGTCTCGACTGCCTCAACCTCGGCAGCCATGGTCTCGTTCTCGGTCTCGTTCATGATCTCTTCGTTCTCAGACATGAGACTCCTTCTTGGCCCTCTCGGGCATCATCGCCCCATTCGCGGGGCCCGTCGCGCACTCTTTGCGCTTATAAATCATGCCTCTCGGCAAAACGTCCATTAGTTTATGGTGTCGTCCGCCAATCTAGCTGCAGAATCTATGTGCACACATTAATGCGACATGTCGCGGTATCATGACTAAAATCAAACGCCCACCATAAGGAGCCCGCCATGATCAAACCCATCATGAAGTCCGAGTTCTTTTTACGCCTGCCCTCCGAGGATGCCGGCCCCGAAGATGCCGCGACTGGGCAGGATCTTCTGGACACGCTGCACGAACACGAGCATGAGTGCGTAGGCCTTGCCGCCAACATGATCGGCGTACGCAAGCGCATCATCTGCGTAAAAGACGGCAGCAAGTCGTTGCTCATGTACAACCCACAGATTCTTGAGCAGGTCAATGCCTATCAGACGAGCGAAGGATGTCTCTCGCTGGTCGGAGAGCGCCCCTGCACGCGCTATCGCCGTATTAAGGTGGAGTATCTGGACGAGAACTTCGTCCACCGCGTCAAGAATTTCTCGGGCTACACCGCCGAGATCATCCAACACGAAATCGACCATTGCAACGGGATTGTTATTTAGACAGCCAAGGAAAATGATCCGTTTTGCCCCGTCGCATGCGGACTGCAAATGAAGTTGCGGTGATATACGGACCGTTTTGGCCTTCTAGACCACGATTCAGTCCGTATTTCACCGCAACTTATAAAAGCTCCCTGCAGCCAAGCAACTGCAGGGAGCTTTTTCGTAGTGCGGAACTTCTATCCCATTAGCTCTGGCGATAATGGTCGAAGAAGTCGGCAAGGTCTTCGAGGGACTCTTTGAGCACTTCCATGCGCGGCAGGTAGACGATGCGGAAGTGGTCGGGCTCGGCCCAGTTAAAGCCGCCGCCGCGCGTGATCAGGATCTTCTTCTCGTGCAGCAGGTCGAGGGCGAACTGCTCGTCATCGGTGATGTTGAACTTCTTCACATCCATCTTGGGGAAGATGTAGAACGCCGCGCGCGGCTTGACCACCGAGATGCCGTCGATCTTGCTGAGCGCCTCATACACATAATTGCGCTGCTCGTAGACACGACCGCCGGGGCGAATGTAGTCGTTGACCGATTGATGGCCACCGAGCGCCGTCTGAACGATGGACTGAGCCGGCACGTTAGAACACAGGCGCATGTTCGAAAGCATGTTGATGCCCATAATAAAGTCGCTCATGCAGCGCTGGTTGCCCGAAAGCACCATCCAGCCAATACGGTAGCCCGCAATCATGTGCGACTTGGACAGGCCGCTAAAGGTGACGCAGGGCAGGTCGGGAGCGAGCGAAGCAATCGAGACGTGCTCGTAGCCGTCCATGCACAGACGGTCGTAGATCTCGTCGGCAAAAATCATCAGCTGGTGCCTGCGCGCGATCTCGACGATACCTTCGAGCACCTCGCGCGGATAGACCGAGCCCGTGGGGTTGTTGGGGTTGATGATGACGAGGGCCTTGGTCGCGCTCGTGATCTTGGACTCCATATCCTCCAGGTCGGGATACCAATCGGCCTGCTCGTCGCACAGATAATGCACGGGATGACCGCCGGCAAGGGTTGCGCACGCCGTCCACAGCGGATAGTCGGGGCTGGGGATCAGGATCTCGTCGCCATTGTCGAGCAGCGCGTTCATCGAAAGCTGAATGAGCTCGGACACGCCGTTGCCCGTGTAGATGTGCTCCATCTGAACGTTGGGCAGACCCTTGATCTGCGAATACTGCATGATCGCCTTGCGAGCGGAGAACAGGCCGCGCGAGTTGGAATAGCCCTCGCAGTCGGGCAGCTGCTGACGCATGTCCTTGATGACCTCATCGGGCGTGCGGAAACCGAAGGGCGCCGGGTTGCCGATATTGAGCTTGAGGATGCGCTCGCCCTCGTCCTCCATACGGGCGGCCTCGTCGACAACGGGGCCGCGCACGTCATACAGGACGTTATCGAGCTTGGTGGATTTAGAGAAAGTGCGCATGGTAGTGCTCCTTGCAATTTGAGCCGTGGGACTAGGTTCGGATTTGGAAACGTTATGGGACGAGGGCGCCTCGCCTTGGTCGGCGTCACTGGCGAGCAGCCAGGTAACATCGACCTCCAAAATGCGGGCGAGCAGCTCCGCCACATCGCGCCGCGGAATCGTCTTGCCGCTCACATATTGGCTCATCTGACTCTTGCCGAGTTTTTTGCCGAGCATCTCCGATGCGCGGATCACGTCCGACTGGCGAACGTCGCGATCGGACATAGCCTGTCGCAGGCGATCGCTAAACGTCTCTTGGGCCACTAGAACCTCCTTGCTGGCAAAGTTCAATTTATAGAACACGAATTGAACCTGAGTTCAATTTAGGCAGCAGTATAGCGCGGCGCACTATCCGAAAGTTCAATTTCACAAGAAAAGGTGCCGAACCCCAAGATTTGCCCCAGAGTGGACAACAGGTACGCGCCCTATAGATATTCAAGGAAACGCGCCGCTGCAAGCGAAACATCAGCCGTACGATATATGGCATTGATCTGCCGATGGGGATGCCCCTCGAGCGGGCGCACGGCAACATCGAACTGACAGCGGCGCAAGATGAGCGCCGGAAGAATGCTCACGCCCAGACCATCCTCGACCATGGCCATAATCGCATAATCATCCCAGGTCGACAGCTTAGAGCGCACCGTTAGGCCCGCACGGCGGAACAGCGGCGTAATCTCGTCGTCGCTACCGCGTTCCAGCAGAATAAACTGCTCGTTGGCCAAATCGGCAAGGGAAACGACCTCCGCGGTGGCAAGCGAGGAGCCTGCCGGCACCACGGCCATCAGCTCGTCTTGCACCAACGGCCGCGACGCCATGCCGGCGCCGCGGGGCTCGCGCGGGATAAAGCCCAGGTCGCAGCGGCCTTCCGCCACCCATTGCTCAATCTCGGAGTAATCACCCATCAGCAGCTCGTAATCGACATCCGGGTGATCGGCGCGAAACCGCGCGATGACCGGCGGCAGCACATGGGTCGCCACGCTCGAAAACGTACCGATGCAGATCTTGCCGCGCATGAGCCCCCGCATCTCGTCCACGCATCGCTGCAGGCGGCCAAACTCCTCGCATAACGCCTCGACCGCCGGCATGATCTGCCGCCCGTCGGCAGAAAGCACCACGCCCTCGCGGCTGCGGTCGAGCACCTTAAAACCCCAGTCGGCCTCAAGGTCGCCCACCATACGGCTCACGCCCGACTGCGAATAGCTCAGTCGCTCGGCAGCTCGCGTAAAGCTACCGGCACGTACCGTCTCGAGCAGCACTTGCATCTTTTGGATATTGGTCTCCACGGCACGTCCCCGCCTTTGCATGAGTATTTGTCATGTCGCCCATGCATTATATTCGCTTTTCTTCTATAGCCCGCTACCCCATAGTGAACTTGCACGGATATAGAGGGGACGGCAGTGCATGAACAACGGATTGATTACATACCTGGCAGCATTGCTGTTGTTTGGCTCTAACGGCATCATCGCCGCCGCTATCGCGCTGCCGAGCTCTGATATCGTGCTCCTGCGCACGTTTTTGGGTGCGCTCTCGCTCATCATCATCCTCGTCACTACGCAACGCCATAAGTTGCAGGCGCCGTCTCGTCCCCGCGAAGCCGCGGCCCTTATCCTCTCGGGCGCTGCGTTGGGTGCCAGCTGGATATTCCTGTTCCGCGCCTACCAGACCATTGGCGTCGGCATCTCCTCGCTGCTGTATTACTGCGGCCCCATCATCGTTATGGCGCTCTCCCCGCTCATTTTTGGCGAAAAGCTGACCGGTGGTAAAATCACCGGCTTCATAGCCGTCGCCTGCGGCGCCTTCCTCATCGCGGCACAGGGCCTCGGCGGCAATCTACCCATCGCGGGCATCGCGTGCGGCATCGCCTCGGCCTTCTGCTACGCGTTGATGGTCATCGCCAGCAAGGGGGCGCCGCATATCGAAGGACTCGAGAACTCCGCGCTCCAGGTGAGCGCCGCCTTCGTAACCGCGCTGGTCCTCACGCTTGCCACGCAGGGCGTGCCCTCGTTCCTGTCTGCAAACATTGCCGCCGGTATCGATTGGCACGCCGTCGCTATGCTCGGCGTCGTCAACACCGGCCTGGGTTGTCTGCTCTACTTTGGCGCCGTCGCCAAACTGCCCGTGCAGACCGTCGCCGTCGTCGGCTACCTCGAGCCGCTTTCGGCCGTCGTCTTCTCCGTCGTCCTTTTGGGCGAGGCCGTGACGCCCATCCGCCTGATGGGAGCCGCGCTGATCATCGGCGGCGCGGTCTTCTGCGAGCTCGCCGGCAAACGCGCAAGTGCCAAAGCCGGTATTGCCCAGGCAGCGCGCGCCTAACAGCCCCTCTTCGGTTTCAAAACAGGGGCGCGCCCGCGGTTATTACGTTGCAGCAAACCACACAGCGAATACGCCCCTGTTTTGAAATGTCGCCCGCGCAGGCAGCTACTCCCCAGCTGGGGATTATTGTCTAAAGCACCCCGATGTGCCAAACTGCTCTTATATATAAAGACGGCATAAAAGATTTCTGTCCCGACAGAAATTAGATGTCTAAGGGAGTCCACGTGGCACACAACAAACTGGAGGCAAGCCTCCAAGACCAGCACAGTCAGGGCGGGCACGGAGCTATCCCGCTCTCCGCTGGTATGCTGCTCGTTACGCTCGGCGTCGTCTACGGCGACATCGGCACGAGCCCCATGTACACCATGAAATCAATCGTCGCCAACAACGGCGGCATCGGCACCGTCAGCGAGGACATGATCCTGGGCGCGCTTTCGCTCGTCATCTGGACCATGACGCTCGTGACCACGGTCAAGTACGTGCTGATCGCCATGAAGGCCGACAACCATAACGAAGGTGGTATCTTCGCCCTGTTCAGTCTCGTGCGCAAGGTGGCGCCGTGGCTGATCCTCCCCGCCATGATCGGCGGCGCGGCATTGCTCGCTGACGGCATCCTCACCCCCGCGGTCACGGTCACCACGGCCATCGAGGGCTTGCGCACCATCGAGTGGGGCCACGCGTTGCTAGGCGACGGCCAGACCAACGTCATCATCATTACCATCATCATTATCTGCGGCCTGTTTGCCATGCAGCGTGCCGGCACCTCATCGATCGGCAAGCTGTTCGGCCCGCTCATGACGCTATGGTTCTTGTTCCTGGCTGGTGCCGGTCTGTTCAACATGCTCGGCAACCTGTCCATCCTGCGCGCGCTCAACCCCATCCGCGGCATCATGTTCCTGTTCTCGCCCATCAACCACTCGGGCATCATGGTGCTCGGCTTTGTCTTCCTGTCGACGACCGGCGCCGAGGCGCTCTATTCGGACATGGGTCACGTGGGCAAGGCTAACATTTACGCATCCTGGCCGTTCGTAAAGGCGGCCCTCATCCTTAACTATCTGGGTCAGGGCGCTTGGCTGCTCGCCAATAACTCCAATCCCCAGATGCTCGCGATGGATATCGTCAACCCGTTCTACATGATGCTTCCCGAGCCTCTGCGCCCCTTTGCCATCGTGCTTTCGGCCGTCGCAGCCATCATCGCCTCGCAGGCACTTATCACCGGCTCGTTCTCGCTGGTATCCGAGGCAACCCGCCTCAACCTTATGCCGCATCTGCGCATTCACTACCCCAGCGACACTAAGGGTCAGCTCTATATTCCGCTCGTCAACAACATCATGTGGGTCGGCTGCATCTTTATTGTGCTGCTGTTCCAAAACTCCGAGCGCATGGAGAGCGCCTACGGCCTCGCCATTACCGTGACCATGCTCATGACCACGACGCTTTTGACGAGCTACATCGCCGGCATCCTCAAGCACAAGCTGGGTGCCTGCGTGTTCGCCCTGCTCTTTGGTGCTATCGAGCTGTGCTTCTTTGCCTCGTGCCTCACCATGTTCTTTGATGGCGGCTACGTCATGATCTTCCTGGCCGCGCTGCTGTTCGGCCTCATGTACGTGTGGCGCCGCGGTACCGCCATCGAGCGTACGCAGACGATTCTGCTGCCCGTCTCCAAGTACATCGATCAGCTCAATCGCCTGCGCAACGACGAGACCTATCCCGTACTCGCCGACAACCTGGTGTTCCTTACCAACAGCCCCGACCCGCTCACGCTCGACCGCGACGTGCTCTATTCCATCCTGGACAAGCACCCCAAGCGCGCCAAGGCCTATTGGTTCATCAACGTACACGTTACTGACGAGCCCTATACGCACGAGTATTCCGTCGAGACCTTTGGCACGGACTTCCTGTTCCGCGTGCGCTTGAACTTGGGCTTTAAGGTCAACCAGCGCGTCAATGCCTACCTGCGCCAGATTGTCGGCGACCTGATGGCCTCGGGTGAGCTGCCGCCGCAGCACCACACCTACTCCATCTACGAGACGCGCGGCAACGTGGGCGACTTCCGTTTTTGCATGCTGCGCAAGATGCTCGCCCCCGAGACGGACATCAACCGCAACGACCACCGCGTCATGGCCATCAAGTATGCCGTCCGCCGCGCCTGCGGAAGCCCGGCACGTTGGTATGGTCTCGAGAACTCGGCCATCATCATCGAGTACGTGCCGCTCTTTGCCCGCATGCGCCCGGCAGTCAAGCTGGTACGCACCCAGGTTCCGCTCGAGGTTCAGGTCGAGGAGGCCGAGGAAATGGAAGTCGATATCTTCTCGGACGACCTGGTCAACGGCAACGAAGCTGGCAAGAGTATGAATGTCGACCCCACCGAGCAGCTCGAAAGCGTCGCCGACACGCCCGAACAGCAGCAACTCGACGGCCTCGAGAGTGCCCAGCTCAACGACGCCAACTTCTAGCCCGTCATCTATCCACGACAACGGCCCCGCACCTCACGAGATGCGGGGCCGTTTTGCGTCGTAATAAACTGGCAGACTACGAGCGGCGCGGCTCGGGAGTCACGAGCTTATCGGGGCCAGCGCCCTCGGCATCCATCAGGCTCACGTAGCGAATCGACGGATCATCGTACATCGCGTAGTAATAATTGCCCGTGCGCGCGCTAAAGCATCCGGTGTAGATAGTCTTCTCGAACTTGCCATCGCCCATCCTGGACGCCCCCTCAATCATCACCACGCCCTCGAGTGAACGGAACATGCGGACGACGTTTTCGGTCTCGCTCTCCTTTTGCGGGTAATTGGCATTGAGGTACGCCGCCTTTACAAAACGGCTCGGCGAATAGCAATCGCCCGGAATGCCGCGCATGCCGGCACCCGCGCCATAGGGCTTGAGCTCGGCGCCACGCCATGTCGCCGTCTGCGGAAAATCGCTTGTGGCGGTGATATAGGTGCGTAGGTTTTCCATATGCCACGGGAAGGTGGGCTGATTGGCAAGAGTGTCGACCGGATTGTCGTATACATGCAGGCCATCGGCCATCATCTCGACCACGATGCTACGCTGGCTGTCGCCGATAATCCAATGGAGCAGCGACACGCCCAGCCCCTCTCCGGCAGATTTGGCGACGATCACCGTATCGCGCAGCGCGGCCTCGACCTCATCGACCGTCGAGAACGTCGCTGCCACCCACAGGGGAAACTCATAGGCCGCGATATTGGTCTTGCCATCAACCGGGCCCTCGGCATACTCGGCATAACCCGGGAAATTGAGACCCGCCACGGCGAGGCCCGCATCGTTGCCGCAATCGAAGAACATAGGGTAGTTCTTGTAATCGATGCACATACCGATCACCGCGTGTGCCGCTGTCGTGTCGTCGATAAACGAATACGGAATGTGAAACCCGCGCGGCATCACGCGAACCTGTTGGCCGTAGTCAAAGCTCCAGTCGAGGTTGCGGCCCAGATACATGTGGCCAGAATTATCGGTAAATCGAATGCTCGTACACATAGCGCCTCCTAGCTTTTCGTTCTTGCTAAACTCATTGTCACCAAACAAAAAGGCGCTAAACACAAAAGCCCGGACATGACAACAATGTCACGCCCGGACTATTCAAGCAGGATAAAGTCAACCAAGTTAACCCCGCAGGTCGTCTAAGGGGTCAAAGTGCCGCAGATTGCCACGAAAGAGGAGCGAAGCGTACTTAAGGTACGCGAGCGACGATTGAGCGGCAAGGTGCGGTGCTTTGGTCCCCTTAGACCAACTTTCCTAGACAGTGGTCAATCATGTGTTGAATCATTTGCGCCTCGAAGCCCACAAAGTCCTGCTTGCGCTCGCGCATCTTGCCGTCGACGATCACGTCATAAGCAACCTTGCACTTGATATAGCGCGTGGACTTGGTGACCTCCTCGTGCGTCAGGCAGCTCTCCTCCATCTTGCTGGCGCCCAGGCCAAACACCAGGCGGGGGTTGTAGAGCACATGGGGCTCGCCGGCGTCGTCCAGGTAGACGCAGACCTTCTTGGTAACGCCAATCTGGTTAGCGGCAAGGCAGCCGGCATCGTCGAGCGACTTGATGGTATCGATCAGGTCCTGAGCAACCGACTCGTCCTCGACGGTCGCAACCTCGCAACGCTGGGACAGGATAGCCTCGTCGTGGCAAAGCTCTTTAATCATACGTTCCTCCATAGGGTCGTTGTAACCGCTTAAGTATACGGTACCCACACATTTTCATGCGTAAAATACCGCCCGTCTGCTACAAAGCGCCGAACATCAACATGCGAGGAACAGCAGCGTCGTAAAGGGGCTATAGTGGGAGAGTTCGTGTCAATCGGCCTAAACTCGGGGCCGAACAAGGAAAGGGTATGCATGGACGAACTTTTTCACGTCAGTGAGCGCAAGTCCACAATCGGGACCGAACTTCGCGCTGGACTGACAACATTCCTGGCGATGGCCTACATCATCGCCGTCAACCCCGCAGTGCTCTCGGGCGCTGGCATCGATGCGGGAGCGCTCGCCTGCGCCACCTGTCTGGGCGCCGGCATCATGACCATCTGCATGGGCATCTTCGCCAACCGCCCGCTCGCCTGCGCGTCGGGTCTGGGCATCAACGCCATGATCGCGGGCATCGCCACCACCATGTGCGGCGGCGATTGGCACGTGGCCATGAGCGTTATCTTCCTCGAGGGTATCGTCATCTTGCTGCTCGTCCTGTGCGGCCTGCGCGAGGCCATCATGGACGCCATCCCCGTGGTCCTGCGCCACGCCATCTCGGTGGGTCTGGGCCTGTTCATCGCCATGATCGGCCTGTGCGACGCCGGCATCATCACCGCTGGCGCCGGTACGCTCGTCGGCCTGGGCGACATCGCCTCCCCCACCTTTATCGTCGGCATCATCTCCATCGTCGTGACGGTTGCCCTGGCTTCCCGCAACGTGCCGGGCTCGCTGCTCATCGGCATCATCGTCGCCGTTATCGCCGGTATCCCGCTGGGCGTCACCCATGCGCCCGAGGGCCTCATCGCACCGCTCGACTTCTCGACCTTTGGCGCCCCGTTTGCCAGCACCGCCGACGGCAACATGGCCATCGTGAAGGTTCTGACCGACCCGATGCTGCTCGTCGTTGCCTTCTCGCTGCTCATGAGCGACTTCTTTGACACCATGGGCACCGCGATGGCCGTCGCCAAGCAGGGAGAGTTCCTGACCGAGGACGGCAATGTCGAGGACATCCGTCCCATCCTGGTCGTCGACTCCGTGGCCGCTGCTGCCGGTGGCTTTATGGGCGTCTCCTCCATCACCACCTTCGTCGAGTCCACCTCTGGCGCTGCCGACGGTGGCCGCACGGGCCTCACCTCCGTCACCACCGGCGTGCTGTTCATTCTCGCCGCGTTCTTCTCCCCCATCGTCACCATCGTTTCCAGCGCCGCCACCTGCGGTGCTCTGGTCTACGTCGGCTACCTCATGATGAGCGAGGCCTCCGAGATCGACTGGTCCGACGTGTCGCAGGGTTTCCCGGCGTTCATGATTGTCGCCGGCGTGCCCTTCACCTACTCCATCTCTGCCGGCATTGGTCTGGGCTTCATCGCCTACGTGGTCGTCGCGCTCGTTAAGGGCGAGGCCTCCAAGATCAAGCCGCTCATGTGGATTGCCGCCCTTGCCTTCCTCGTCTACTTCTTTGTAGCGTAACGGCAAAGCTGCCAAAGCAGAACACCAAAGCGCGAAGTCGCAACGAGCGGCTCCGCGCTTTTCTTTTAAAGACGGGCAGAGCACGGGCGCGCGATATATTGCTTCCCAAATTTTGGACATTTTGCCCTCCAAACGGCACTACCGCCGGCTACATCCTGCAGATATGCTGGGCGTAATCGCATAGGCCCTATGAGGATGGGAGTAACCATGGCCGCCTTGTTCACGACCCCCAAGCGCAATGACAAAACCTCAGGAGCCCATGTTGACGAGCCCGACGTGCGCCGTCGCACGCTGCTCGCACACGGCAGCTGGCGCCGCGTGACGCGCCGCATCGTCTGCAGCCTGGCCTGCGCGCTCACGGTAAGCTCACTGCTCATGCCGAGCATCTCGCTTGCCGCCGAATGGGTCGACGTCGGCGGCGTCCACCACGAAGCGGCCGCGGGGCCCACGGGAGACGCCGCCGGCACCTGGTCGTGGAACGGCGCCGACGACATGAAGCTCAACGGCTATAACGGCGGCGCGATTACGGCTGCAGGCAAGCTCAACATTGCCTACGAGGGTACCAACACCGTGGAAACAGAGCCCGATTACACCGGTGCCGCCATCAAGGCGAAGGACGGCACTAACCAGAAAGCAGAGTTGAACATAACGAGCTCGAATAGCACGGATGAGCTCAATGTGACAGCCGAGGCAGACGCGATTAAATCCACGGGCGATCTCTCCATTTCAGGTCCAGGCACCGTTAACACCACAAGTACCACTTCCGACGGAATTGAGGCAAAGGGCGATCTCTCTATCACGGGCTCGGGCACCGTGAATGCAACGGGCGGTACCGAAGGCATCCAATCCAAGGGCAAGACCACCATCGATTCCTCTGGCACAGTGTTAGCTAAAGGAGGCGAAGGCTACGGCATCGCCGCGGGCAGCGACCTGATCGTCAAAGGCGGCGGCAAGGTAGAGGCAAGCTCTAACGAGGACGTGGCGATTTGGGCAGACGGCAACATCGACATCTCGGGCGGCAGCCAGGTCAAGGCGAGCTCCCAGGAAGATCTCGCTGTCGACGCTGAGGGCAGTCTCACGGTCACGAACGTATCCCTTAATGCAAGCGGTGTTGAGTATGGCGCCTATGGCCGCAAGGGTGTCACGCTCGACCACGCGACCGTGACGGTCCGTGCAAGCGCGGGCGGCGGCTGGCAAACTATCGCTCTCATCACCGACGAGGACGATATCGTCATCAAGAATGGCTCCATCGTGGACGCGCTCGCAGAAGGCGGGTTCTCGGCTGCTATCGCCAGCAGAAACTACAACCCTGGCGAGTCAGGCGGACACATCTACATCAGCGACTCCGTTGTCAAGGCTATAGCCCGCTATGTCGAGTCCGGTGGCGATGGCCCCGATCACTACAGCAACGACCAAAGCGGCGGGGTCATCCCTGAGCCTAGGGGTCTGAACATCGGTATCTTCGCCCAGACCTACGAGGGCATCACGCCCGCGAGTATCTCGATCGTCCGCAGCAAGCTCACGGCTGAGGGAGACACGGCGGCAATCTTCGCTCTTGCCATAAGCGAAGATGGCAAGGCGATCGGCACCATCAAGATCGAAGGCGCTCCCATCCAGGCGCCCGCAGGCGGCAAGATCATTAACTATCGCTACGAAGAAGAGTACGGCCCCAGCATCTCCTACGAGGCAGGTCAAACCATCGGCACGGGTGACGCCACGATCGACTCCCCCTATGACGCCGCTGTCGCCAAGAGCACGGTCATCGTGCCTCCCGAGGAGACCAAACCCGAGGAGAAGCCCGGCGAGACCAAGCCCGAGAGCCCCAAGTCCGAGGGCACGAAGACGACCAAGACCGTTGCAGTTGCAACCACGGGAGCCAAGACCACCGGCAAGCTCGCGGCAACCGGCGACGTCTCGAGCGCGGCCATCATAGCGACCGCCCTTGCGGGAACAGCCGCCATCGCCGCCGGCGCCGTGGTGAGCCGCAAGCGCTCATAGACGCCCTTCATACACGGCCTGGCACTTTTAAAGCCGCCTAGTCCGCGCACCGTTTAGCAGCGCCACCGCCAAGCTCCCATCCGGCGGTGGCGTTTCCTGTTTGCGGCCGCCGGGCACGTACGCGAACGGAGTCGCATTGGACGGCTCCGCGCTTGTCTATTTAAAGCCGAGCCACGTGTAGGCGCGCGATTAAATTCTTCCCAGGTTTTTGGACATTTTGCCCTCCAAACGGCACTACCGACGGCTACATCCTGCAGATATGCTGGGCGTAATCGCATAGGCCCTATGAGGATGGGAGTAACCATGGCCGCCTTGTTCACGACCCCCAAGCGCAATGACAAAACCTCAGGAGCCCATGTTGTCGAGCCCGACGTGCACCGTCGCACGCTGCTCGCGCACGGCAGCTGGCGCCGCGTGACGCGCCGCATCGTCGTAGGCGCCGTGTGCGCGCTCACGGTGAGCTCGCTGCTCATGCCGAGCGTCTCGCTCGCGGCGGAATGGGTCAAGGTCGGCGGCAACAAGTACAACACCGCGGCGAGCGACGAGGCCGGTACCTGGTCGTGGGACGGCGCCGACGACTTGAAGCTCAACAACTATAACGGCGGCGAGATCCAGGCCGCAGGCAAGCTCAACGTGAATTACTCGGGAACCAACATCGTCACTGCCGAATGGATCGAAAGCATCAACGTTTCTCATGGCACTAACGAGAATGCCGAGCTCAATATCCAAGGCGACGAGGGCGGCACGCTCAGCGTGACATCTACTGAGGACGCTATCCTCTCCACGGGTAATATCAACATCGACGGAGCCGGATCCGTCAACGCCACGAGCACTGGGTTTGATGCCATCAATGCCGGGGGTGATCTCGCTATCAAAGGTTCGGGCAACGTCAACGCCACGGGTGCATCGGATGGCATCAGGGCAAACGGCGATATCACGATTGACGACAGCGGAGCCGTCACCGCCAGGGCTACCGAGGACAAGGGTATTGGAACCGACAAGAACCTCACCATCAAGGGTGGCGGCAAGGTAGAGGCAAGCTCCGAGAAAGACGCTGCCGTCGAGGCCAAGGGCAGCCTCGCAGCCACAAACGCCTCCCTCAACGTAAAC
>CAKUGH010000031.1 GCA_934654605.1 uncultured Collinsella sp.
TTAAGATCCGCATGACCAACCTCAACTCTGTGGGCAAAGCAGAGTAACAGCAAGGGTACTCTGATCCCACCGGGCCGTCCGGAAACGGAAAAGGGCCTATCTCTCAGAACGTCCTCGGACATGTCGGAAGCCCCGCCGCGCGCTACGCGCTGCGGGGCTTCCTCCGTCCTGCGGAGTGTTCTGAGAGATAGGCCCTTTTCCGTTTCCGGACGGCCCTGCTCAATCGCCCTTGTGGCGTTAGGGCGGAAAGGATGGGGCGCGGGGGTTACTTGGTTGTTAGGGTTAGTAGGTCGTTGGGGGTTTTGAGGTTGTAGGTGGCGTTTGGGATTTCTTGGTGTGATCCCCATGCTGCTCGGGCAAAACTGACCCCTGCTGAAGTTGCGCATTGTTCGTCGTAGATGGTGTCGCCAACGTAGATGACGCTGTTGGGGTTTGCGCCCGTACGTCGGAGATATTCGAGCATGGGTGCGGGCGAAGGCTTGTGCTCGGTCGTGTCTTCGACAAGGATGATGTGCTCAAAATACGTATCGAAGCCAAGGGGTGCTATTTCTTCTGCGTATTCGTCGCGCGCACGTGAGGAGACAATGCCAAGATTGCAACCGCTATCGGCGAGTTTTGCGATGACTTCAAGCAAACCTGGAAACACGCTGATGGTGCTTTTAAAGCTGGCGGCAACGTGGCACCAGCGATCCAACGTTGCTTGCGAGTAGATTCCAAGTTTCTCAAGAGCATCCTTGCCGGGTATGCCGAGGGCAAATTCAAGATCGTTTCGGGGGAGCGTTTTGCCGGTCTCTTCTTGGACAATCTGGGCAAGCGATGACAGAACGCTTTCTTCTGTATCTGCCAATGTTCCATCAACGTCAAACACGACATGGTCGAATTGTTTCATGGCATTCCTTTCTCTCATCTGTCTGATAGTGTGGGACAGGTGAGGTGGGAGCGCTAGCGTTATTTCTGCCCCGTAGTATCGAAATTCTGCCTCATGGCTCGATACTCAGAAGGGGTGCAGCCTATTTGTTCCTTGAATACCTGCCCAAGGTGGCTCGCCGTTGCAAAGCCGCATTGGTGAGCGATCGTCTGTACCGTTCGCGTGGTGTGCGTCAAGAGCGTGCAGGCGCGGGTGATGCGGTATGCGCGTAGATACGCGGCCGGGGTTGTTCCCGCGCAAGCTTTGATGGTGCGATAACAATCTCTTTCGCTGATGCCGACCGCGGATGCAATTTGGGGAACATCTATGCTGTCTGCATAGTGTGTGCGGATGTAGTCCAGAATTTCCCTAAACCGAACATCGCGGCTGGTCATCAAAGAACTATTGTCCAAAGCGAATTGTGGTTCAGCTTTGGCATAGATCTGAACCCAGAGTTCTGACAGGCTATTTCGAAGCGCCATCTCGTTCTGCGGCTGTTGAAGATCGTGGTTAAAGGAGCGCGTCAACAAATCGATAAAAGGTCGATCGTCGGGGTTGGTGGGCGACCATTTGAGTACATCGATGCCTCGACATTGCAGTAATGGATTGATGTAGCGCTTTTGAAGACGTCCCGCGGGATCGCCGAGCATTGATGGTTGAAAGATATGCAGCATTTGAATGGCTGGCGCCGAATTGGGTGATTGCAGGGTGCTGTGCAAAATGCCGCCGTTGATAAAGCCGGCGGACCCTTCCTCAAAGCGCATGTGCTCATGAGTCGCATGCGTGCGATAGTCAATTGCTCCCTGTTCCATGTAGAAAAGCTCGACTTCGGAATGCCAGTGCCAGGGGACGGAATTGCCCGGATAGCGAGCGAATTCTGCGCGTTCGGCAATATAAGGCCAGTCTTCGGCGGTCTCGGGAAACGCTTCCTCGCGTCCTCCGCGGTGCAATTCTATGTGATCCATGTTTCGCATGGCATCAGTATAAAGCGCGATGGGCTTAGATTGCCCTTGCCTGTTCGGGGAACGCCTTGTCTAGGGATGCTTGGAGCTTTTCGAAGGATGCTCGCAAGTTGAGGCTCTGATTAGTTGAGCGTTTGGCTTTTGTGGTGGAGGAGTCGAGGAGACCGTCTCTCTGTGTCGGGGGGAAGGAGAAAAGGTTTGCATGTTTTAGGGATGGCTGTGCTGCGTCATTGGAAGAATGCATGCGTGCGGCCTCCTCGATGTCCACCAAAAGGTTGCGCACGGGGTGTGCTGCTAGGTCCCGTGCGTTGGCAGTATTATGCCGCGGTCGTTACAAGGAAGCGCTAAAGAAAGGCTTAATGAGGTTTGCGATTACAGTGAAACCGCAGGTCAAAGCTATCGAGTAACACTCTTGAAAGGTTTTGAGCTTAAGGGCTTTCTAAGGTTTGTGGCGCGGATGTGGCGCGCGCGTGCGGGGCCTGTGAATGGCTCGTTTTAGCGTTGCGGGGTCGCGGCGCGAACCTGCTCGATGACCTTTTCCATGGTGGCGTCGATGCGGTCCTTTTTGAGTTCGCATTCCCAGATAGTTATGGATGTCCAGCCCATTTCGGTGAGCGCTGTCACGGCGGCACGGTCGCGCTCGACGTTGCGACGGAACTTTGCTTCCCAAAACTCAACATTGCGCTTGGGCTGACTGGGGTTGCACTTGGGGCAACGATGCCAAAAGCAGCCGTTGACGAAGATGGCGATCTTGCGTCCGGGGAAGGCGATGTCGGGCTTGCCGGGAACTTTCCATTCCAGGCGATAACCCGTGAGTCCCGCGGCGCGCAGGCGCTGGCGAACGAGCAGCTCGGGCTTGGTATTGGCGCGCTTGTTGCCTTTCATGGACTTTTTGATGGCGGCTCGACGGCGGACCAGTTCGCGCTCGTCGGCGGAAAGGTCCGAGGTATCGATGCCGTCCAGTAGGCCGGGCTTGGGGCGCTTTTTGGAACGGCGTTTGTTTTTGCGCTTGGGCTTGGTGGTGGGTTCGTCGGTCGTGTTGGGCGCGGCGTCATCGGCGGCGCTTGCCTCAAGCCGGTCTTCCTTCAGCTCAATCAGGGCATCGATAAGCCCCTTGTCGGCGGGCATCCATTCAACGGTGGCAAGCGAGGTACGCGGAATCCAGCGGATATCGAGCTGACGGTCGTGCTTCTGGGGCTCGTCGGATTCATCGGCGAGCGAGCAGTAGTAACACTCCATCGAAAGATGGAAATCGGGGTAGTCGTACTCAACGGTATAGAAATCGCGCAGGTTGGTGACCTTTACCTGCAGCTCTTCCATAAGTTCGCGGCGCACGGCGTCTTCGGGCGTCTCGCCACGCATGAGCTTGCCGCCGGGGAACTCCCAAAGTCCCTGCATGTCGCCATAGCCGCGTTGCACGGCAAGCAGCTCGTCGGACCCATCCTTGCGAATGATCCCAGCGGCAACATGAACAGTCTTCAACAGGAGTCCTTCCTCATCATCGATACGTGGGGTAGCTACCCCTACCTTACACAACGGTAAGGCAAGCGTAAGCCATATCGATGGTAGCCGACTCGTCTTCTTGCGACTATAGATGCCGTAGACTAATCGCAAGAAAGGACTCGGTATGCAAACCATGCAAGCAGCGACCCCGGTACTGGAGGTCGCGCATCTCGAAAAGGTATACGGCGCGCTGGGCAACGTGACCCGCGCGCTCAACGACGTCAACTTTACCGTCAACCGCGGCGAGTTCGTGGGCATCATGGGTGCCTCGGGCTCTGGCAAGTCGACGTTGCTCAACTGCGTGTCGACCATCGATAGCGCCACAAGTGGCACGATCCGCATCAACGGCCAGGACGTAACACGCATGAAGCAGGCTAAGCTTTCGCAGTTCCGTCGCGAGGAGCTCGGCTTTATCTTCCAGGATTCCAACCTGCTCGATACGCTCACGGCACGCGAGAACATCGCCCTGCCGCTCACCATCGCCCGCACAAACTCGGCAGAGATCTCGACCCGCGTGCAGGATGTGGCAGCGCGCCTGTCCATCAGTCAGGTGCTCGACAAGTATCCCTACCAAATGTCCGGCGGTCAACAGCAGCGCGTTGCCGCGGCTCGCGCGCTCGTCACCGACCCCACCATGATCATGGCCGACGAGCCCACCGGCGCCCTCGATTCCAAGAGCGCTCGCCTGCTGCTCGAGAGCCTGGAAGCCCTCAACCGCCGCCTGCGCGCCACTGTGCTCATGGTCACGCACGACAGCTTTGCCGCCAGCTACACGAGCCGTGTGCTGTTTATTCGCGACGGCAAGATCTTCACCGAGCTGCGCCGCGGCGACACCGACCGCCGCGAGTTCTTCGACCGCATTATGGAGGTCGTTGCCATGATGGGCGGTGAGGGCTCCGATGCTCTGTAAACTCGCTTGGGGCAACGTCCGCCGCGCCGGCCGCGACTACCTCGTCTACCTTTTGACGCTCACCCTGGGCGTCACGGTCTTCTATGCCTTTAACACCATCTCGATGCAGGTTGACATCGCCGGAATCGATGAAGAGGGCTTGGCGCAGGTTATGGGCAGCATGCTCGGCTACCTGACGTACTTTTTAGCCGGTGTCATGGCCTTTTTGATGGTGTACGCCAATAACTTCATCATGAAACGCCGCAAGAAGGAGTTTGGCCTGTACCAGGTGCTCGGCATGGGGCGCGGGCGCGTCGCCACGATCATGGCGCTTGAGACCGTGATCGTTTCGGTCGGCGCTTTTGTCGCCGGCATTGTGCTGGGCGTGGGGCTCTCCCAGCTCATGACGTTCTTTACGGCCTCGCTCTTTAAGACGCAGATCGCCAATTTTCACTTCTTTTTCTCGGTGCACGCGTTCAACCTGACCCTTGCCTGCATGCTCGTGATGTTCGTGCTCACGCTACTGCTGAACCTGCGCGCCGTTCGTCGTACCAAACTCATCGAGCTTATGGGTGCCGAGCGTCGCAACGAGAGCATCAAGACGCGCAACCCCTGGATCGCGATTGCCATCTTTGCCGTGGGCGTGGTGCTGGTGGGCGTGGCCTATTACCGTCTGCTACGTGATGGGTTCCCGCTAACCGCGACGGACAGCAAGCTGCAAGAGGCCATGAGCCAGTTTGGCATTACGACCGCTATGGTTACCGTGGGCACCTTTGCGCTGTTCTGGGGACTCTCGGGCATGCTCATCAAGCTGCTGCAGAGCCTGCGCGGCGTGTATTGGCGCGGACTTAACATGTTTACCGTGCGCCAGCTTGCGGCTAAGGTCAACACGGTATGCTTTTCGATGGGCGTCATCGCGATGATCCTGTTCTTGGCCATTACTTCGGTGACCTGCGGTATGTCGATCGCCAACGTGATGAACGAGAATCTGGAGCGCTATAACCCTGTTGACGTGTCTCAGACGTATATCTACTACACGCCCGAAACGCTCGACTACTACAAGGAGTATGTCAATCCGTCTGAGGCCGATCGCATGGTGCTGGCCGATGCAACGGTCGATTTGTACGCTGCATGGCACGGTGAGCGCAAGTCGGCGGACAACAACGACGAGACCGGCAAGAAGGTCGATATCGCCGATGTTGCCGGTGAGCATGTGCAGATCGATTCGTATCTGAGTTACCCGCTTGGCGGCTCGGGCCCCTCGGTGGTGGCGGGTGAGATGTGCAAGGCCATGGGCGAAAAACTTCCCAAGGCGCTCGAGGGAAGCAACGCCGATGCGATGGGTCTGTTTGTGACGCCGGCGAGCCAGTACAACAAGCTGCGCCAGATGATGGGCGAGGAGCCGGTGAGCATTGGCCGCGACCAGTACTTGCTTACGTGTGATATGGGCGGTGAGCTGGGCGACCTGTACACCAAATACATGGCCGGCGGCCATACCCTCACCTTGGGCGGGCATGAGCTCAAGCCCGCAACCGATAAGTCGGACGAGGACACGGCGGCCATCGCCAACTCGGCGATGGGCAGCAATCCCGGTACCGTGGTCGTAGCCGATGAGCTGTTGTCCCAACTTAATCTGCAGCCGTATTCCAGTAATCTGCTCGTTAACTACAAACAGGGGATGGATACGACCGAGGCAGACGAGAACATTAAATACACCTTGCTCGACAATCTGCTCGTTGACGGCAAGAAGCCGGGGTCGTGGGGAGTCTTCATCACGCGTTCCGAGATGTACACGCAAGCAGCGCAGATGAACGGCATGATTAGCTATCTGGCCATCTACATTGGCTTTGTACTGGTCGTTGCGTGCGCGGCAATCCTATCGATCCAGCAGCTCTCCAACGTGGCCGACGGCAGCCGCAGCTATCGCGTGCTGGCGCAGATCGGCTGTGACGATCGCCAGATTCGCCATTCGGTGATGGCACAGCAGGCGGTGTTCTTCCTGTTCCCGCTGGCAGTGGGCCTGGCGCACTCCTTTGTGGCGCTCAAGGTAATCATCGACCTAGTGAGCACGTTCGGCAACATGAGTATCGGCGGCACGGTGGGCCTCACCTGCGCGATCTTCCTAGCAGCCTACGGCGGCTACTTCCTGGTGACCTACGTTATGAGCACCGGCATCGTGCGCTCCGCCATCGCCACCCGCTACAGCGAGTAACAAGCCGGTAAAACCGTCGCAAAATCAGAGGCGTATGACCGCCGCGAAGGGACCAGGGGCCCTTTCGCGGCGGTATTTTGCCTATCTGGTGCGTCTCGGATGCAAGTGAGTAGACTTTTTTGAACTTGCCAAGCACATCACGACAAATGATCGATAAAACTGCAGGTCAGGGTTGTGGCGTTTTAGGGCGTGCTTGGCCTCCTGAAAAAAGCCTACTCACTTAGTTTTTCTGCTAGAAGACCGCCACGAGGGAAAACAGCTCTCTCGCGGAGGTTGGCGTTTCCCCAGATAAAACCAGCCAAAATAAACCTGTCCCTTTTTGGCAGGTTTAGCGTTTCCAGAAGTGGAGGATGAGGGTCGTGCGGTTTTGCTGCTCGGTTTTGACCAGGATGTTGTGGATGTGGGTTTTGACGGTGCCCACGGCAAGGAATAGCTCGTCAGCGATCTCTTGGTTCGACTTGCCCAGTACGACCAGGCGCATGACCTCGGTTTCGCGGTTGGAGAGCTTGTAGGCGTTGCGATAGAAGGGCATCTGCTCTTCGATGTGTCGATCAAGATCGCTGACGTTCTTTTCCTCGGGCGCCTCTTGCATGCGGATCGAAAGCACGTGATAGGCGTAGATGATCAGCAGAATGGCAAAGTAGCACGCAAAGACGTTCTCGCTAAAGTTGCGCTCGGACAGGTACAGCTGCAGCCAAGAGGGCGCCAGGCTCATGGGGACCACCAGGATGTTGTAGAAGTCCTCGGCAACGATGCAGCCAACCAGAATGGCGCCGATAATCAGGTGTTTCTTTTGGTTGTTAACACGTGCCTTCAGCTCAACCTTCGTACTCTTGTGAGCCGTCCAAAAGATATACAGTCCCACAGAGATGAGGAACACCTGACGCATGGTGTAGTAAAGCCACTGGTGCATGGGGCCGTAGGGGACGGCAACGATAATCAACAGCTCGCTTACCAAGAACGTTGCGATGGGAATGACGAACAGCTTCTTAGAATGCTTGTCGAGCAGGTCCATGGCAATCAGCCAAATAAAAGCCTGTGAAGCGGTCGCCACAAGGGTCCGCAGCACAGGCATGGTAATTGAGTAATAGTCGCTGGCCGGAAAACTCTGGTTTTGCAACGTGTATTCAAAAAAGAAGATCTCGGTCATCTCGATGGCATAGCAAATAAAAACGCCGCTGCCATAGATAAAGAAGCGTCGACGGGACGAGGCATAGGTGGCAAGCGAAAGCACCGCCGTCACAATACAGATAACCAGTATTGCCAAGGTATAGAAGAACATGAGCGTGTTCATCTGTCACCGTCCTGTCTCATATGATCTCTGATTGAGCCCTATATATCCCCGGGGGTATACACGTCCCGCCCGGTCGTTTCACCGTGGATTAGGCGCCAAGATATAGGATAGCCTTATACCGTTCGCGGTTCTAGATAGTAAACCCCCTGCAAGTCCGCTACCTGCGGGTTTATAGTGGTTTAGAGGGGATGTAACTCCGTGAACGGTCTTTAATCTCGAATAAACTGGGCAATAATTGCATGTGGGTGAATGATGGTCTTGTCAACACGAGGCGTGATGTACGAGCGCCTCTCAGTAATAGTCGGCAAGGCCGGCGGAAAGGAAATCGACATGGCACTGCCTAAGGATTTCATCGACACCAACGACTTCACCAAAGAGCAGATCCTGGCTATCGAGGATCTTGGCCTGGCAATGAAGAAGGCCATCAAGGTTGACGGTTATTATCCGCACCTGCTCCGCAACAAGAGCCTTGGCATGATCTTCCAGCAGGTTTCCACCCGCACCCGTCTTTCCTTCGAGACCGCTATGACCGACCTCGGCGGCCACGCTCAGTTCTATGGCCCTGGCACCATCCAGCTCGGCGGCCACGAGTCCCTGGGCGACACCGCTCGCGTCATGGGCTCGCTGCTCGACATCATGATGGCTCGCGTTGACCGTCACAAGGACGTCGTCGGCCTCGCCGAGGGCTCCGCTGTGCCCGTCATCAACGGCATGTCCGAGTTCAACCATCCCACGCAGGAGATGGGCGACCTCATGACCATGCTCGAGAACCTCCCCGAGGGTAAGAAGATCGAGGACTGCACCCTGGCCTTCATCGGCGACGCCACCCAGGTCTGCGTCTCCCTCATGTTCATCGCCTCCAAGGTCGGCATGAAGTTTGTCCAGTTTGGACCCAAGGGCCACCAGATCCCCGATGGCGGCCTGCACGTTGGCACCGTTGAGGAGCGCGCCGAGTTCGGCAAGCAGATGATGGCCATCGCCGAGGAGAACTGCAAGGTCTCCGGCGGCTCCATCGTCATCTCCGACGACATCGAGTGCATCAAGGGCGCCGACTTCATCTACACCGACGTGTGGTACGGCCTGTACGACGAGGAGGTCTCGGGCGAGAACTACATGGACGTGTTCTATCCCAAGTATCAGGTCACCATGGACATGATGAACTTCGCCGGCCCCAACTCCAAGTTCATGCACTGCCTGCCGGCCACCCGCAACGAGGAAGTCGTCGACGAGGTCATGGACGATCCCGAGCGCTCCCTGTGCTGGGTCGAGGCCGAGAACCGCAAGCACTCCATCCGTGCTCTCCTTGCCGCTCTGGGCAAGCGTACCCCGCTCAACGACGAGGGCGTCGAGTACTCCGCCAAGGCTGAGCTCCACGCCGCTCTCGAGGCTCTCGAGCAGCTCTAAGCCCCGCGGCTTATCAAGCACGTTTGCGGGCGGCGGATGCTCGTCTCCTGTCGCCCGCTCACCGAGGCTCAAGCGATTGCCTTAGTTCCTTAGGGCCTCGGATCTGTCCAAGACTGAGCGAAGGAGCTCATCATGAGCGACGGAAAGAAAAAGCTTTCCTTCTTGACGGTCATTTCGACCATCATCTGCGTCGTCTTCGTTTGCGAGGCCGCCGCTCCTGCTGCTGCCATTGGCAACCAGCAGTTCTTCTGGTGGATCTTCCTGATCCTGACCTTCCTGCTCCCGTATGGCATGGTTGTCGCCGAGCTCGGCACCACCTATGACGGCGAGGGCGGCATTTACGACTGGGTGCGCGATGGCCTGGGCGACAAGTGGGGCGCCCGCATTTCGTACTACTACTGGGTTAACTACCCGCTGTGGATTGCCTCGCTGGCTACCATGTTCCCCGACATTTTGGGTATGGTCTTTGGCGTCGAGTTCAATCTGATCGCCAAGATGGGTATCGATCTTGCCTTTGTGTGGATCGTTTACCTCATGGGTCGCTCCAAAGCGGCCGACTCCGAGTGGGTCCTCAACGGCGGCGCCATCATCAAGGTCGCTGTTGCCGTTATCGTCGGCGCTCTGGGCATTTGGTATGCCATGGAGAACGGTTTTGCGAACGACATGTCCGCTGCCACCTTCCTGCCCGAGCTCACCAACACCAACGCTCTCGGTTATCTGTCGATCATCATCTTTAACTTCATGGGCTTCGAGGTCATCTGCACCATGACCGACGACATGGCCGATCCCGCTCGCGATATCCCCAAGGCCATCATCGTCGGCGGCCTGTCCATCGCCGTGATCTACCTGTTCGCTGGTTTTGGCATCGGCGCCGCTGTGCCGGCCGATGCCATCGACCCCGACTACGGCATGATTTTTGCCGTCCAGACCATGGTGGGCGACTCCATGATCTTCAAGGTCATCTGCATCGCCTTCCTGATCACCCTGTTCGCCAACATGGCTGCTTGGTCCTTCGGCGTCAACTCCGTCGCTCGCTATGCCGCTGAGCACGGCAACATGCCCAAGATCTTCGCCTCGATGATCTCCAAGGACGACATGCCCAACGGCGCCAACCTGGTCAACGCCATCGTTGCCTCCCTGGTGCTGTGCCTGCAGCTGGTTCCCATCGATGCCATCTCCGAGGGCGTCTTCTGGATGCTCTTTGGCACCTCCGTTGTCTTCCTGCTGCTCACCTATATCCCGATGTTCCCGGCGTTCCTCAACCTTCGTAAGAACGACCCCAACCGTGAGCGCATCTTCACGTTCCCGTTTAAGGGCACCATGATGAAGGTCATGCTGGCCATCCCTTGCATCGAGCTGGTCTTGGCTATCGTTGCGACGCTGATTCCGTTCTCCGCCGCCGAAATTGCCGACAAGGTTCCGATGATCGTTATCTTCATCGTGCTTTTGCTCATTGGCGAGGTCTTCCGCGTCGTCAGCGCCAAGGGCCGCGAGACCGAGTACAAGGGTCTCACCCCCGAGCTGGCTGCTCAGCGTCTCGCTGAGGAGGCCGCCGAGGCCGAGGAGAACTAGAGCGCCCGGTTTCGGGGCTCCAACCCTCCTCGCGTACCAAGGAACGCTTCGTCGGGCTTGTCGCTCCCGACTCCGGGCACTCTAGCCTCTTCGGAGGCGTGCCCAAGTGACAGGTTTGCTAACCACTCCCTGGGGCGGGTGTGAGCGATTGCTCCGGTAACCACCACCTGCCCCAATCTCTCTTCCGTATCCTTCGTGCGTCTTGTCTCCGCGCACCAGGTTACGTCGTCGCCTGCCGGTGCGACTCCGTGAAAACCGGCGCCGGGCGCCCCGACCTTTGCCGGGGAACGGGCGCCTGCCATCTCTTGGTTTTAGGCTGCGGGTAACCCGCCCGCGGCAAGCGATCGTTCGATTTGGAGGAAATCTTATGCGTACGATCACCGAGTCCGAGTCCACCCCCAAGGCCGACGGCTTCTTTATGCCCGCTGAGTTCGCCCCGCAGGATCGCGTGTGGATGGGCTGGCCCCACCGCACCGACACCTGGGCCCACGGCGCCAAGCCGGCTCAGAAGCAGTATGCCGCCATCGCTCGCGCCATCGCCGAGTTCACCCCGGTCACCATGTGCGCCAACCAGGCCGACTACGCCAACTGCAAGGCCGTCTTCGAGGAAGACGAGAACGTCACCGTTATCGAGATGACCACCGACGATGCCTGGTTCCGCGACACCGCCGCTACCTACGTCATCAACGGCAAGGGCGAGAAGCGCGCTAACCACTGGCACTTCAACGCCTACGGCGGTCTGGTCGACGGCCTGTACTTCCCGTGGGACAAGGATGAGCAGATCGCCCTTAAGATGGCTGAGCTCTCCGGCTGCCGTCGCTATCGTCCCGATGACATGATCCTCGAGGGCGGCTCCATCACCGTCGACGGCGAGGGCACCCTTGTCGTGACCGACCAGTGCCTGCTTTCCCCGGGCCGCACCTGCTCTGCGGTTCTGGAGGAGGAAGAGGATCCCGAGTCCATCTGGCCCAAGTTCAAGAAGAAGTTCGAGCCCTGGAGCGAGGAGCTTCGTGCCTATATGGACGAGCACCTCAAGGATTACCTGGGTGTCGAGAAGGTCATTTGGGTCAAGGAGGGCATCGACCCCGAGGAGACCAACGGCCACATCGACGACGTCGCTACGTTCATCGCCCCGGGCGTCATGGCCTGCATCTGGACCGACGATCCCGAGTATCCGTTCTATGAGCAGTGCCACGCTGCCTACGAGACCCTCTCCAACGCCGTTGACGCCAAGGGCCGCAAGATGAAGGTCTACAAGCTCTGCATGCCCGTGAACCCGCTGTTCATGGACCAGGCTTCCTGCGATACCATCGACGCCGACGAGAACGCCGAGCCGCGCGTTGCCGACGAGCCGCTGATCGCTTCTTACATGAACTACCTGGTCACCAACCATGGCGTTATCGTCCCGCAGTACGGCGACGAGAATGACCAGCTGGCCGTTGACACGCTCCAGAAGATCTACGACGAGGTCTGGGGCGAGGGTGTCTACAAGTGCGTTGGCGTTCAGTCCGAGCAGGTCGTCTTCGGCGGCGGAAATATCCACTGCATCACTCAGCAGGAGCCGTCCGCTTAATCGTCAGGCTTTCCGAGGCACCCCATCTCGCCGCTCAAACCGTCGCTCGCGTACCAAAGTACGCTTCGCTCCTCTTTCGCGGCGACCTGGGGCACCTCGAAAACCCAGCCGATCAATCGGACGGGTGGCGTGTCGTCCCATCTCGGGGCATTGATGGGCTGCTGCTTGATGTCTTGGTCGGTTGGGTTTTCTTTGGGCACTCCGTTGCCTCCACTTCGGAGTGCCCTTTTTCTTTGATTGAGTACGCGTCTGACCTGGGATTTTTTGCGGGTTAGGCCAATTGTTCGCTTGAATTTCCCAGGTCAGACGCGTCTTCAATTGCCGAAAGGTTCCGGTCGCGAGCGCGGCCGTTTTGATCGGAGTATCTATGTACCAGCGTATCGTTATCTACACGCGCCTGTTCCGCGAGCGCTGGTCCAACAATTGCATCCTTTCCTCTCTTTGGGATGGCACCTGTACCGGTGACGCGGCCTGCAACCCTACCTTGAGCTGCGCCTTCGGTACAGATGCCATCCTTTTTGCTGTAGGGGGAGCGTGCCATGGCAGGTAAAAAGTTCTCCCTCTTCGAAGTCATCCTCTCGGTTATCTGCGTCGTGTTTACCATCGAGGCGGCGGCTCCGGCATCTGCCATGGGCAACGTGCAGTTCTTCTGGTGGGTCTTCCTTATCATTACGTTTTTGCTGCCCTATGGCCTGGTGGTGGCCGAACTGGGCACGGCATTCGATTCCGAGGGCGGTTTGTACGACTGGGTTCGCCTGGGTCTGGGCGACCGTTGGGGCGCCCGCTGCTCTTGGTGCTACTGGGTCAACTTTCCGCTGTGGGTGGCAAGCATCGCCTGCATGTTTCCCAGCGTTATCAACGCGGTATGGGGTGTTGAGTTTTCGCTCGGCGCTCGGATCGCCATCGAGCTTGCCTTTGTGTGGGGTGTCACGCTCATGGCGATGCAGCCGGTGGCCGAGGCCGATTGGGTTATGGACGGCGGTGCCGTCATCAAAGTGCTCATTACCGCCGTGGTGGGTGTCGTCGGCATCTGGTTTGCCTGCAATAACGGCTTTGCCAACGATATGTCGCTCGAGACCTTCGTTCCCAATCTGGGCGATACCAACTCGCTGACGTACCTGTCGATCATCCTATTCAACTTTATGGGCTTCGAAGTGGTTGCGACCTTTGCCAGCACGATGAAGAACCCATCGCGCGACATCCCCAAGGCGGTTATCGCAGGTGGCATTGCTATTGCGGCAATTTACATCATCTGCGGTATTGGCATCGGAGCCGCGGTTCCCACCGAGCAGCTTTCGCTCGATTCGGGCATTGTGGATGCCGTTGCCGCCATGGTGGGACGCAGCCACCCGCTAACGATGATCGTGGGCATGGCCTTTTTGGTGACGCTGTTCGCCAACATGATCTGCTGGAGCTTTGGCGTCAACAATGTGGCGAGCTATGCCGCGCGCCATGGCAACATGCCGCTCCCCTTTGCGCTGGTGTCCAAGAAGACCGGCATGCCCAACGGCTCGGCGCTCATCAACGGCTGCTTCGCCAGCCTGGTGTTGCTGCTCCAAATTCCGCTGGGCGAGGGCTCCGACGTCTTTTGGGTCTTCTTTTCCATGAACGTTGTCTTTCTGCTCATGAGTTATATCCCGATGTTTCCGGCGTTTTGGCGCCTGCGCAAATACGACGATCGCCCGCGCGTGTTCCGCGCCCCCTTTGAGGGCAAGGTGCTCGCGGTGGCGCTCGCAATTCCCGTGGTAGAGCTCGTGCTTTCGATCGTCGTTACGATCGTGCCACTCAACAGCTCGCCTGCCGAGATGGCAAAGTTGCCCATCCTCGTGGGTGTGGTGATCGGTGTGCTACTGGGCGAGGTCTCGCGTCTCATATCGCGCCGCGGCCGCAGCATCGACAATCCCGGCGTTGGCGCAAGGGGGTCAGGTTACTTTGCACCAAAACAGTAACGCCGCGACCTGCGCGGCGTTTGCTGCATCTTGGATTACTGCTCGCGGTGCTCGATATCAGAGGAGAGCTTGGGCGCAAAGTAGGGGACGTGGCCCAGGTAGGGGCGTGTTTGAGCGGTGCAAGGCACGTTGTTGTAGGTGAGCGAGCCTCGCAGTCGGGCGATGATTTTGGCGGCGGGCGCAATGAACGTTTTGAACGGTGCAAGCGACGCCACGGCATCTCCTTCCCTGCGTATGTCCTGTGTTTTGGCCCAAATTGATACGTCGCAAGTCTAGCATTCCGCCGCAGCGAGCTCCAAACCACCACAAAGGGGACAGGCACCTTTGTGGTGGTTCTGGTCCATATTGGCAGGTTAATCCTGGGTATCGCCGCCGTACATATAGACAATAAAGCCGTCGCCGGTGTCTTGGCTGTGGTCCTCGAGGATGCGTTTCATGTTGAGGTGCTCATAGAACTGCCAGTCGGAGTTGCAGTCGCTCATCAGGAAGAACTTGGTGCAGCCGGCTTTGGCGAGCTCAGTGCGTGCAAGGTCGATGAGAGCGCGGCCGAGGCCCTTGCCCTGCCATTCGGGCACGATGGTGATCAGGTTAAGCTGGCCCTGGGCGTACTCGTTGCCCGTGGCGGCAAAGCGGTCGGCCGTTGCCTTTTCGCGGCTGTCGCCAAAGAGCGAGCCCTCGAGCTTGGCGTCGGCGGTCTTTGCCATTTCGGTGGCTTGGGCGAACAACTCGTCGTAGAGGGGCTTCCACGTTGGGTTCTTGCGCGGTTTGCCGCCCTCGAAGATGCCGATGCAGCAGGCAGCGATAATCTTGCCTTCGGCTTCGGCAACGAGCGCGATGGGGGAGCGCTGCAGCTGCATGGCGATGTTGAAGCGCGCACAGAAATCGGCGGCTTCGACGTCGCCGCGGTTGCGCAGCGTGTTGCACCACAGCTGGTTGTAGATGGCGGCGATACCGGTCAGGTCGTCGAGTGTGGCGGCACGCAGGGTTACGTTGTCAAGGCTCATGGAGGTTCCTTCCAAGCTGGGTCAGGCCATCTATGAGTGTTGCATGGCCGCAGGGCCGCCGCACCAACCATTCGGCAGACGACCCCCAATCCCTCGGGGACGGAGAAGTAGTCATTGGGGACGTTCTTAAACGACTATGCTTGCGCTTTAGCGTGCGACAGCGGATAATGCCGAGCATTCGAGAATTCGCCAATTGTTTCCGTCGATTGATCAAGGAGGCCCCTATGGCCATGGAATTCAAACGCAGGCTGCCGATCCCCATGGAGATCCGCGAGGAAATGCCGCTTTCTGCCGAGCTTACCGCCAAGAAGCAGGCATTCGACGACGAGGTCGCCAAGGTCTTTACCGGCGAGGATGCGCGCAAGGTGCTCATCATTGGCCCGTGCTCTGCCGACCGCGAGGACTCGGTGCTCGAGTACATGAACCGCCTGGCCAAGACCGCCGAAGAGGTCAAGGACAAGCTCATCATCATCCCGCGCGTCTACACCAACAAACCGCGCACCAAGGGCACCGGTTACAAGGGTCTGCTGCATAACCCCGACCCCGAGGCTCCCGACGACCTGCTCGAGGGCGTCAAGGCCATTCGCCACATGCATCTGCGTGTCATCGAGGAGACGGGCTTCTTCACCGCCGACGAGATGCTTTACCCCTCCAACTACCAGTACCTCGTCGACCTGCTGAGTTATGTTGCCGTGGGTGCGCGCTCGGTCGAGAACCAGGAGCACCGTCTGGTGTCGAGTGGCATTTCGGTGCCCGTGGGTATGAAGAACCCCACCGCCGGTTCCACCACGGTTATGCTTAACTCCATTTACGCCGCACAGGCCCACCAGAGCTTTATCTTCCGTAACTGGGAGGTCGAGTGCGACGGCAATCCGCTCGCGCACGCCGTCATGCGCGGCTACATCGGCCTCGATGGTCGCACCTACCCCAACTACCATTATGAGCACCTGGAGCGTCTGGCCGAGCGCTACACCGAGCACGCTGGCTACGCCAACCCGGCGGCGGTCATCGACTGCAACCACGACAACTCGGGCAAGCGTCCGCTGGAGCAGTATCGCATTTGCAAGGAGGTGCTCGATAGCTGCCGCCGCAACGAGTCCATCTCCAAGCTGGTCAAGGGCTTTATGATCGAGTCCTATCTGGAGGACGGCAATCAGCCGGTCGATGGCGGCGTCTTTGGCAAGTCGATCACCGATCCGTGCCTGGGCTGGGAAAAGACCGACTACCTCATCCACGAGATCGCAGAACGTATCTAGAGTTACGCGGTTCTACGAACCGCGTAACGGCTCGACGCTGCGCGGGCCGCATTTGGACAATCTGACGTTCAACTTCAAGGGCGCGACCAGAAGGTCAGCGCCCTTTCGTTTCACGTCACCTTGCCTCAAATGCGACCCGCTCGCTGGCATTGCCAAAACATCGGCGTTCCCGCAGCTGTCAAGCCGGCACTTGGGGATACTCCTTGTCAAGGTTTTGGTGCAAAGGGGACAGGTTTCTTTGCACCAGGTTGGTGCAGATTAACCTGCCCCCTTTGCACCAGGATGCGGTCTGCTCGCTGGTATTGTCAGATCTTCGGCGTTCTCCAAGCCTTGTGGGCAAAAAATGCCAAATATGAGTACTGTTGCTATCGCGGTATCATATCGACTCTTCAAGTTAATAGACATAACGGAAAATATGTTCATTAATGTTGGCACACAGAAGTCTGCTAACGGGCGGTTGGATCAATTTGCGGGCATATAGAGGCCGCAAAGAGGGCGTTTGAGGCAGTTTTGGCTGTTACTAAAAAGGTAACAGTACTCATATTTGCCCTTTTTTGCCCACAGGTCCGGAAGGGGCTGTCAATTGGGCTCCAAGGGAGGCAATTCGAGTGCCGCATACGAAAAAACGGGGGCGCAGGTTATCCTGAACTGCACCCCAAAACTTGGACGGCTTAAATAAGAACTACGCCGCAAGGGGCTGGCTCCGGAACTCCTCCGGGG
>CAKUGH010000032.1 GCA_934654605.1 uncultured Collinsella sp.
TTGTTAAATCGAGCATTTCATTCACCTCATCTTTCCTGTTTCTCGATGTAGTTTTGCTTAATGACATGCGTCGCCCGCTCGTAGTCGCTGGCAACGTAAGCAGCGTACAGGGCATCGACAACCATAAGCTGGGCCATACGCGAAGCCATGGCACCGCTGCGGACCAAGGGCTCACTCGCAGCGACGCCGAGCACGGCATCGGCCATGGCGGCAAGCTTGGACGACCCATCTACTTTGGTCACGGCCACAACGGGACAGTTGTGACGTTGAGCCTCGACGGTGCAGTCCAGCACTTCTTGCGTTAAGCCCGAGTAGCTAAAGGCAATTGCCATATCGCCCTCATGCATGTTCTTGGCACACAAGAGCTGGTCATGCCAGTCGTCGTACAGATGGCACTCTTTGTCGACACGCATGAGCTTTTGCGCCAGATCGTGCGCGACCAAACGAGAGGCACCGATACCGAACAGATTGACCGCGCGTGCCCGCTTAAGATGGGCCGCGCATCGCTCCAAGACGGTGTAATCGAGCGTTCGCGCCGTCGCTTCGATCGTGCGCACGTTGCTTTTCATCACCTTCCCCACGATACGTTCGATGCTGTCGTCCATGGAGATGTCCTCGAGGGCAACGTCTTTCTTGTCACCCAAGAGTGCCAGTTCGGCAATCAGTTCGCGCTGGAACTCCTTGTAGCCCGCAAAACCCAAGCGCTTGCAAAAACGCAAAATGCTCGAGGGCGAGGAGAACGTGGCGTCGGCAAGACTGCGGACGGACAGCCCGACCACCTCGTGCGGATGAGCGCTCACGTATGCGATGACATTGCGTTCCGCCGGACTCGCGCTGAGCTCACGCTCGCGAAGCCTTAAAAGCAATCCGTTTGCCATCTCAAACACCTCCGTTGAGAAGAATTAAAGACCAACGAACGATTCGTACCGGATATAAACAGCTTTTACGGTACATTGTGCCGCATCGTGGCGCACAAAGGGCGAGCGTTCTACCGCTCGCCCCTCAAATCCGACCGCTCGGAAATACGCGCGACACAAAATAATTCAACAAGGTCGCATTATCAGAAACGGGTTTGTTACCGGCTAGCGCCTCGCATGAGCGCCGATGGGGCGCGTCACGTGGTGCACCCATACGGAGACCAGCAACACCAACAGCATGGCGGTGACATAGCCTGCGGCATCGAAGCCCAGGTCGATCATGTCGAAATGACGACCGGGAACAAAGATCTTGTGCACTTGGTCACCGACAGAGCAGACGGCGCAAAAGGCCAGGAGGGGCACGCACCGCAATCGAGTGGGCGACACACGCTTATCCAAGCACACCGCCGCCAACGAGGCAAACAGCCCAACAAAGAAGAACTCTACGGTATGGGCGACACGGCGGATGTTGGTGCCCATCCACATGCGAACGGGGGCAAGCGGGTCGGGGTGGGCGACGATAGCCGCTGAGCCCGCGTCCCCGGCGGCATCTCCCGCCTGGGTCTCCCCCGCAGTCTCGGGCTGCACACTGGCGCTATGCCCCTCCACCACGTGCGCGGTCGACTCGCTGAGCGACGACGTCTGCTCCACGTTCTGCTCCGTCAGCATCCAAATACTTGTCAGCGTCACGGCCAGCAGGGCAACCGAAATCCATCCGACTATGTGCTTCACACGCGCCAAGGGCTAACCTCCGTCATTTTTTGAGCAGCAGCGAGTGTACCCCCAAATGCGATTGCCGCCGTAGCGAAATCCAAAATGTTCGAATCGGGGCGCCAAAGGAACGCTACGCCCCTACTCCATCTCGCGCATCCAACGGTCGAACGTCCCTACGCACACGCCCAGCCGCTTTGCCGCCTGGCTCCGCGTGATATCACCCGCCTCGTAGGTATCGCGTACCAGCTCAAATTGCGGAGGACAGGGTTTGCGGGGCCGGCCAAAGCGCACGCCGCGCGCTCGCGCCGCCGCAATGCCCTCGGCTTGGCGCCGGTGAATGTTCTCGCGCTCCACCTGCGCCACATAGCTCAACAGCTGTAAAACAATGTCGGCGATCAGCGTGCTCGTCACATCCGACCCACCGCAGTCTCTAGCGCGCGTGTCGAGCAACGGCATGTCCAGCACCACGATGGCAGCGCCGAGCTCTTTGGTGATGCACCGCCATTCCTCGAGGATCTCGCTGTAGTTGCGACCCAGGCGATCGATAGAAAGCACCACCAGCACATCGCCGGAATCCAACGCGCACAGCAGGTCGCGATACCGCGGTCGGTCGAAGTCCTTGCCGCTCGCGTGATCGGCAAAGATATTCGCCGGCTCCACGCCATAGGCGCCCAGCGCATCCAGTTGCCGATTCAGGTTTTGATCACGCGAGCTCACCCGCGCATACCCGTACACCGTTGCCATGTCATCCCCGCTCTCTCGTAAACCTGCCAAAAAGGGACAGGTTTATTTTGGTAGGTTTTATCTCCCATATCGCAAGCAGAAGGGCAAACGAGCGTACAACGAGACGATTGAGGTGCCACAAAAAAGGACGGCCCCAAAAGACCGCCCCGTTCTCTATGAATCACCAAATTCCGGCTAATGAATAAGCCTGAAATCCAAGTGCCCGCGCGTGGTGTTGACGCGCGAGACCTCGATGATCACGCGCTGCCCCAGCTCATAGCGAGTCCCCGTGTCGGCGCCCGTGAGCGTGAGCGCGTCCTCATCAAACTCGAACCATTCGTTGCCCAGACTCTTGATCGAAACCAAACCCTCAACCTGTGTCAGATCAAGGCGCACAAAGAGGCCCATGCTGCTGACCCACGAGATCGTTCCGGCATAGCGCTCGCCCAGGCGGTCCTCGTAGTACTGGGCGATCTTGATCTTTTGCGTCGCATGGCTGGCGGCGTCGGCCGCACGCTCGGCATCGCTGCACGCGCGGCAAATCTGCGGCAGGATGCGCGGCAGGGACTCGCGACCCTTACCGATCAGCCGCGGCGTACGCACCAAGGCGTCCTTGCCGCCCATCCGCTCGTAGGCCAGCTGCAACTTGAGTACGCGATGCACCACCAGGTCGGGATAGCGGCGAATGGGGCTCGTAAAGTGGCAATAGCACGGCGCGGCAAGTGCAAAGTGGCCCTCGTTGCGCGGCTTGTACAGTGCGCGCTGCATACTGCGCAGTAGCAACGTGTTGACGAGCGGCGCGTTGGCCGTACCGGCTGCGGCATCAACCGCCGCCTGCAGCTCGTCGGGGCTTCCCAGAGCAATACCGGACGCGCGACGGTCATCGATGATACCCAGCTGTGCCAACGCCACGGCGGCACCGTGCAGGCTGTCGGGACTGGGATCGTCGTGCACGCGATAGCAGGCCTCGATATCGCGGTCGGCCAGCCACTCCGCCACGCACTCGTTGGCCAGCAGCATGGATTCCTCAATCAACGACGTGGCACACGAGCGCTCACGGGCCACGATCTGCACGGGCACACCGTCCTCGTCCAGCAGCGCACGGATCTCGGCCGTATCAAAGTCGACCGAACCGCGCGCGCGACGAATACGACGGCGAAGCTCGGCGAGCTCGTTGGCAGCTACGAGGAAATCCCCCAAGCCGACGTTATAGCCGCGAGCGGTTTTCTCGCACGCAAGCCCGCGCTCGAGCGCTTCCTCGCGCGAGGCTTCAACCGCGGCAACATCCTCGGCGGCGCCCTCCAGCACCGAATACTCCACCGCACCGGCACGTACCAGCAGCGCCTCAGCACCGTCGTAGTCCATGCGCACGCGCGAGCGAATCACGCTGGGATAGGGATCGTAATGGCGCACGCGACCCTGCGCGTCGAGCTCAATGTCGACGGTAAACGCCAAGCGGTCCTCGTCGGGACGCAGCGAGCACAAATCGTTCGACAGGCGCTCGGGCAACATGGGCAGCACGCGATCGGCAAGATACACCGACGTCGTGCGATGGCGGGCCTCCAGATCGATATGTCCGTCCCAGGCAACATAGTGCGAAACGTCGGCAATATGGACACCCAGCTTGTAGCCACCCTCGGGCGTACGCTCCAGCGAAATGGCGTCGTCAAAGTCGCGCGCGTCGACCGGGTCAATCGTAATGACAAAGCGGTCGCGCAGGTCTCGGCGGAGCGGGTCCTTAAGTGCCGAGGCCACATCGAGCGAAAGCGCCTCGGCCTCGGCTAGCGCGGCCTCGGGATAAGTATCGGTATAGCCATAGCGCGCCATCACATACTGAACGCCCAAATCGGGCGCATCATCGCCGCCAATGCGGCGCTCGATCGTCACGGTACCCGATTCCAGGCGCGTCGGATATGTCAGAATGCGCGCGACGACCGCATCGCCCGGATGAACGCCCAAGCGCTCCGCCGAGGTGTCCTCCGGCAGAATAAAGAAATCGGCCTTAAGGCGAGAATCAAGCGGCTCGATCACCCCGAGCGGGCCGGCGGTCTGGTACGTGCCCACCACACTAATGGCCGCACGCTCGACGACGCCCTCGATTACGGCGCGTCGCTCGCCATGCGGGCTGTTCTTAATGCTTACGGCAACGGTATCACCGTCCATAATCTCGCGCTTGCCGCGGCCCATGACCTTGTAGTCGCCGTTTTCGGTTACAACGTAGGCGCTATGCTCATGGAGCTGCACGCGTCCGGTCAGACTCGGGCGACGCTCGCTGCGCACCGGCCCGCGCTTATTGCGAGCTCCACGCTTATGCTTGTTATTGCGCCCCATGGCGCCTCCTTACTATCGATGGCCGTTTACACCCCAAGAGTCTACCCAAATGATCCCTAGGGGACAAAAAACGGGCCGCCCCCAAAAGAGACGACCCGTTGAAGGAACGAATTCCAAGCATGCCTACACGCGCAGATAGCGGCGCATGGCGATGGCGGAACCAAAGAGACCGATCAGCACGCCAACCAGAATCAGCGCGGCGTAGGTCACCAGGTAGTACTGCATCGGCAGCGCAAACGACATCCAGCCGATGCTCTCCTGCAGACGCGGAACCATCAGGTTGCGCAGCAGCTCCAGCACGCCGATGGAAAGCAGCGAGCCCAAAATAGCCTGCAGCACGCCCTCGGTAATGAACGGCCCGCGAATGAAGCCGTTGCTTGCGCCCACCAGACGCATGATCGCGATCTCACGACGACGCGCCGTAATGGACAGGCGGATCGTGTTGTTAATGAAAATGAACGCGATAAAGGTCAGCAGGCCGACGAGCACCACAGCGGCGATACGGATGTAGTTCGTCACCTGGAACAGGCGGCTCACTTCCTCCTGGCCGTACAGAACGCTCGCGTTAACGTCGCCGTCGTCCGCGATCTTCTGAAAATCGGCGTTCTTCTTGAGCTTCTGGGCCGTGCTCTCGACCATGGACGGATCGTCCATCTCGATGGCAAACGAAGCCGGCAGTGGGTTCTGACCGTCGAGCGCGCTCATGGTAGCGTCGGCGTTACCCGACATCTTGCTCGTGTACTCGGCCAGCGCGTCGTCCTTGTCCTTGTACGTCACGGACTTGACGTTGCTCCACGTCTTGAGCTCGGCCTCAAAGGCCTGAACATCTGCCTGGTCGGCGTCATCGCTAATAAAGGCGTTGATGACGACCTGATCCTCGACGGTGCCGATCACGGAGTTCAGCATCGCGGAACCCATAATGAACAGGCCGATGATAAACAGCGAAAGGAAGATCGTGATAACGGCGCCGAGCGAGGTGGTCCAGTTACGGAAGAAGTGGCTGATTGCCTCTTTGAGCGAGTAGCCCACGTTAGTTGGTGCCATAGTTGCCGTAACCTCCCCTCTCCTGGTCGCGGATTACGTGGCCGCCCTCGAGGGCGATCACGCGACGGTGCATGCTATCGACCATCTCGCGGTCGTGCGTAGCGACGATCACGGTGGTGCCGGTGCGGTTAATGCGCTCGAGCAGCTTCATGATGCCCAGCGAAATCGCCGGGTCGAGGTTGCCCGTGGGTTCGTCGCAGATCAGCAGCGGCGGGCGGTTGACCATAGCGCGGGCAACGGCCACGCGCTGCTGCTCGCCACCGGAAAGCTGGTCGGGCAGTGAGTCCATCTGATCGGCCAGACCGACCAGACGCAGCACCTCGGGCACCTGGCTGCGAATGACGCCCTTGGGCTTGCCGATGCACTGCAGGGCAAACGCCACGTTTTCGTAGGCGGTCTTTTGCGGCAGGAGCTTAAAGTCCTGGAACACGGCGCCAATCTGACGACGCAGGAACGGAACCTTGCGGTTCTTGATCTTCATGAGATCCTGGCCGGCGACCAAAATGCGGCCGCTCGTGGGCTTGACGTCGCGGTTGAGCGTCGACAGCAGCGTGGTCTTACCCGAGCCGGAGTGACCGACCAAAAAGACGAACTCGCCCGGATAGATCTCGATGTTGATGTCGTCGAGTGCGGGTTTGTTGGGCTGCGCCGGGTAGATCTTGGTGACGTGCTCCATAAGGATGACGGGCTCGACACCGGCCTGCTTGGCCATCTTCTTGCGGCTGGCCTGCGGATCGATGGGCGCAAACACCGACGTGAAGTCGGGGTTGTTAAGCGCGTTGTCGAGGCTTGCGACCTCGGCAGCCTGATCGCGCTCGACCACGGGAGCCGCAGGCTGGGTGGGGTCGGGGATGCCGGCAAAGAGGCCGGACTGCGCGGGCTGCGGCGCGGGAGTCGCAGGGGCCATGGGATCGGGGATGCCGGCCATGGTAGGCTGCGGCGCGGTGGCGCTCGTCTGAGGCTGAGCCACGCGGGCGGTCACCGTCTGAACGGGCTCAAAGCCCGCCGTGCCGGAAAGCGCAACATCGTTGTTGGGGTTGTAGGCAAAGGGATCTGCCGCCGGCTGTGCCTGATCTGCCGGCTGTGCGGGGATCGGGCTAAACAGCTGATCCTCTGAATCCGGAGTGGCGAAACGACTGCCCGCGACGCTCGGCTGCGTCTTGGGGGCATCATCGCCCGCACCGGAGGTACGGAAGTGGTTACCCACTGGTGCTCCTTATCGTCGTGCGTTTAAACTACATGAGCGCTTTGTATTTTAGCAGCATTGTCTTTGCTGCACATAAGAAGCATGGCGGGCTTTGCATTCCCACCGGCCGGGCACAGGGTTACCTCCCAAATCGTCCTCGCGCATGGTCGGCATTTGTCCTGCTCCTGCGGAGCTGCGGACAAACGCCGACCTGCGCTGCGGAAAGATTTGGGAGGTAACCCTGTGCCCGGCCTGCGGCTACTATGGGGCCGCCGCATCTACGTTGTGATGCTGCGCATACAAAGTTGGGAGGGTCTGAATGGCACTTTGTCGTGCTGGGCCCCTATCCCAATAGAAGCTCTGCTTGATACGGCCTCTTTAGAAGTTGCGGTGAAATAGGGACTGTTTTAGCAGTTAAAAGCCCTAATCAGTCCCTATTTCACCGCAACTTATATTGGGGCTCATTGTTGCGCAACTTTGGTTGGGGATATCGCTTTACAGTTGAGCTAGATGGATGGTTCTAGGCTTGCTGGAGGTTGATATGGTTTGTCCTTATTGTGGTGCTGAGCTTGCTGATGGTGCTCGGTTTTGCGTGGGATGTGGGGCTGCGCTTGACGGGGCACAGGCTATGCCCGTAGCCAACCCTGCGGTTGCGCCGACACCTGTGGGTTCGCCCGCCCCCGGCAAGAAGTCCAAGAAGGGTGTCGCGATCGCTATCGTCTGCGCGGCGGTAATCGTTGTTGGCGGGGGCGGTGGGCTGGCGTATCACCTGTATCAGCAGCATGCTCAGGAGCAGGAGCAGTATGAGTCGGCGCATTCCAAGCATGCGCTCGTGGTGAGTGTAAAGGCTGAAGGGTGGGACACCGATAACGGCGCTTCGCGTGTGCCGGTGCGCGTAAAGGGCAAGACGGTCGACGGAAAGAAGGTCGACAAGGTCGAATATGTCGCTTCCGACGGCTCGGGCATCAAGCTTATCCAAGGCAAGTACACGCTCAAGGCGGCCGGCTCCCCCATCGCCGCCGACGGCACTATCTACCAGGTGCCTTGCACAAAGGCTGAACTCACCCTCGACGACGCCTTCGCCAAGGGCGAAACGATTGACCTGGGCGAGCTCGCCGAGCAGGATGCGATTCTGGACTTCACCCCCATCGACGCCGCCGAGGTAACCGACGACGAGATCAACGATGCCGTGACACTCGCCATGGCATACAAGGGCAAGGACGCGCCCAACGTCGATGCACTGCAACACGCCGCAACGAACCGCCGCGATACCGCGGTCGCCGCCAAAGAAGAGGAGCAGCGCAAGGCGGCAGAAGAGCGCAAGGCCGCGGCACTTCATGCCGAAGCCCAGACCTTTATGATCGACCTGCCCGAGTATTGGAGCGGTCAGGTGCTGCCGGTCGTCAAAGGCAACAAAATCGTATTCTATGCATCTCGCTATCCCAGCAAGGAAATCGGCTGGGTCGAAGGCTTCGATCACAAGGCTGAGGCTGCCGGCGATGTTGGAACGAGCATCACGAAAGATCTCGACCTGGGCAACGGGCGCTATGTCGAGATTTGGATCCGTCGTTGGGCCTACGATGCGGCCATGCACCATTTACCGGCCTTCGAAAGTTCCTCGCCCACCTGCACCGATGACGAGGCCAGCATCATGCTTAATCTGCAATCGATGGGCACGGTTTCGCTGGATACCATCATCTCTGAAATGCAGGCGGCAAACGCGCCATCGAGCGACACGCTCTTCTCGGTTGACAAGACCTATGCCGACGCCCTTGCAACCGGCATCAAGGCTCGATAGACAAATCGGAGCGACGGCACGCAACCGTCGCCCCGATTCTTATCATCCAGTCAAGCTATCAGACCGTATCGTCAATTAGGCCAAGAACTCCTTGGTGGTCGCCACGATGTTGGCGGCGTCCAGGCCGTACTTGTGCAGGAGTTCGGCACCCGGGCCGGACTCGCCGAAGGTATCGTTGACGCCAATCTTCTTGAGCGGCGTCGGGCGCTGCTCGCACAGGACGTCGGCGACGGCGCTGCCCAGGCCACCGATCACGGAGTGCTCCTCGACGGTCACGACGTGGCCGGTCTTGGTGGCGCTCTTGACGATCAGGTCGGCATCGATGGGCTTGATGGTGTGCATGTTGATGACCTCGGCATCGACGCCCTCGGCAGCAAGCTGTTCAGCGGCCTCGAGCGCCTCGCCGACCATCAGGCCGCAGGCGATGATGGTAACGTCGGCGCCCTCGCGCATGACGATGCCGCGGCCCACCTCGAACCTGTAGGTCTCGGGGTCGTTGATGACCGGCGAGGCCAGGCGGGCAAAGCGCATGTACACGGGGCCGTCGAGCTCGTAGGCGGCGCGCGTCACGGCGCGGGCCTCGACGTCGTCGGCGGGAACGATCACCGTCATGCCGGGGATGACGCGCATGAGCGCGATGTCCTCGCAGCACTGGTGCGTGGCGCCGTCCTCGCCCACCGAGATGCCGGCGTGCGTGGCGCCGATCTTGACGTTGAGGTGCGGGTAGCCGATGGAGTTGCGGACCTGCTCGAAGGCGCGGCCGGCGGCGAACATGGCGAAGGTGCTCGCGAAGGCGGTGCGGCCGGTGGTCGCGATGCCGGCGGCGACGCCCATCAGGTTGCCCTCGGCGATGCCCACATCGAAGAAACGATCGGGGCAGGCGGCCTTAAACTTGCCGGTCTGCGTGGCGGCGGCCAGGTCGGCGTCGAGGACCACAAAGTCATCGTGCTCGTTGGCGAGCTCGACGAGGGCCTCGCCGTAGCTTACGCGCGTGGCGATTTTCTTGACGTCTGCCATCCTAGAGCTCCTCTCCGGCGGCCGTGAGCTCTGCCATGGCCTGCTCAAACTGTTCATCGTTGGGGGCCTTACCGTGCCAACCCACCTGGTTCTCCATAAAGGAGACGCCCTTGCCCTTCGTGGTCTCGGCGATAATCGCTGTCGGCTGGCCCTTGGTGGCGCGAGCCTCGGCGAAGGCGGCGCGGATCTGGTCGAAGTCGTTGCCGTCGGCGAGCTCCACCACGTGGAACTTGAAGGCGCGGAACTTGTCGGCGAGCGGCATGGGGTCGTTGACCTCCTCGACGGGGCCGTCGATCTGCAGGCCGTTGTGGTCGACGATCACGCAGAGGTTGTCGAGCTGCTGGTTGCCGGCAAACATGGCGGCCTCCCAGACCTGGCCCTCCTCGCTCTCGCCATCGCCCAGCAGGGCGTAGGTGCGATAGTCGTCGCCCCAGTGCTTGGCGGCAACGGCCATGCCCACGGCGGCGGAGATGCCCTGCCCGAGCGAACCGGTGGACATGTCGACGCCCGGGGTGTCGTTCATGTTGGGGTGACCCTGCAGGTGGCTGCCGATGTGGCGCAGCGTCTCGAGATCCTCCTTGGGGAAGAATCCGCGCTCGGCGAGCACGGCGTACAGACCAGGCGCGCAGTGACCCTTGGAAAGCACGAAGCGATCGCGGTCGGCCTTGCGGGGGTCGGCCGGGTCGACGTTCATTTCCTCAAAGTACAGATAGGTCATGATGTCGGCAGCGCCGAGCGAACCGCCCGGATGGCCGGACTTGGCAGCGTGCACGCCGGTGACGATGCCCTTCCTTACCTCGTTGGCAACCTTTTTGAGCTCTTCGTCGCTCATTGTGCCTTCCTTTCATCCTCTTTAGACAAGATGCGCACGGCACAGAAGGTCGTCCCAACACAGCCGCGATGCACGTACGCCATTCATTATGCTGGAAACTGATAGCTTTACCAGACTTTTTATCATTATTTGAACAATTGAGCAGGCAGAACCGCTGATGAAACGGTTTATCAATGTGAACGTCTTTTGGATGGAACGCAGTCGGCCCTACGCGTTAATGTCCTTGAAGCCCTCACCGAAGGTCTCCGTGACATCGGCCACCGTCACGATAGCGTGAGGATCGCGCTCGCGCACAATCGTCTTGAGCGTATTGAGCTCGCGGCGGCTCACAATGACCATAATCACCGGCTTCTCGGCACCCGAGTACATGCCGGTCGCCTTAAACTTGGTGCAGCCGCGACCCAGGCCATACATGATGTCGGCCGCGATATCGGGAAACTTGTCCGAGATGATAAGCACCATACGGCGCCTGTTGCCACCGTCGACCACGGCATCGATCACGTAGCCGCTAATGACCATCGAAAGGCCCGCATACAGCGCGTTTTCGACCGAGAAGACTGGGGCCGACAGCGCGCACACGGCAACGTCAATCGCCATGACGGTCGAGCCAACCGGCAGCGATGTGTTGCGCGAGATAATCTGACCGATGGTGTCGGAACCACCAGTGTTAGCACCGGCGCGCAACACCATGCCATAGCCGATGCCCGTAATGATGCCGCCCCACATAGCGGGCAGCATCAAATCGGCATGTGCCAGCGGCGCCACAAACGGAGCGAACAGGTCGGTGAAAAAGCCCAGCAGCACAAAGCCCGTCGCCGTCTGTACCACATAGAACATGCCACCCTCGCGCATAACGACCAGCAGCAGCAAGGCATTCATCACGATGGTCTGGATACCGACGGGAAGCGATATGCCATGCGAGGCACCGACCGCCTGAATAATGGTGGCGAGGCCCGTGACGCCGCCGGCGGCAAGGCCGTTGGGGATCAAAAACAAGTCCGTCGCGATAGCTGCCAGGGCGCAGCCAAACATAATCTTGGGCAAATCATGAAAGAAGTTCATCGAAAGAATGCGCTTGATGTCCAGACGATATGCCATGCTGCCTCCCTCAAAAAAGCGCACCCAAACGAGTGCGCTTTGAACTTCTTGCTGTATTCGATTCTACCGATTCACCGGGCAAATACCACCCCTGCGAAGTGTTTGCATCGACCCGGAGCCAATCATGTGCCTAGGCGTCCGAGCCTTCCGCATCGGCGTTGCCGGTTGCCCAACGATGGTAGCCGATTACAAACGGATCCAAATCGCCATCGTCGAGAACGGCCTCGACGTTGCTGGTCTCCACGCCCGTGCGCAGGTCCTTGACCATCTGATACGGATAGAGCACGTAGCTGCGGATCTGGTTACCAAAACCGATCGTGGTCTTGGGTCCACGAATCTCGTCGAGTGCCTCGGCGCGCTTTTCGAGCTCGATCTCGTACAGACGGGCCTTGAGAATCTGCATGCACGCGGCCTTGTTTTGAATCTGGCTGCGCTCGTTTTGGCAAGTGACAACGATGCCGCTGGGAAAATGCGTCACGCGTACGGCGGAGTCGGTGGTGTTGACGCCCTGGCCGCCCGGGCCGCTCGCGTGATACACGTCCACGCGGATATCGTCGGGACTGATCTCGATGTCGATATCGTCAGGCAGCACGGGGATGACCTCGACGCCGGCAAACGTGGTCTGGCGGCGCTTCTTGTCGTCGGTGGGGCTAATGCGCACCAGGCGGTGCACGCCCGCCTCGGCGCGCAGCATGCCAAACGCGTCCTTGCCCTCGACGGTAAAGGTCGCGCGGTCGATGCCGATGACCTCAGCCGCGGGGCAGTCGTTAATGGTGACCTTCCAGCCGCGACGCTGGCAGTACTTCATGTACATCTTAAAGAGCATGAAGGTCCAGTCCTGTGCCTCCAGGCCACCCTGTCCGGGCTTGATGGTCACAATCGCGTCGCCGTGATCGAACTCACCGGTAAACCAGCTCGAAAGCTCGAGCTCGTCGATAGCGCGGGCCAGGCGTTCTGCCGTAGCGGCAGCCTCCTCGCTCAATGCGGCGGCATCGGGGTCGTCGCCCATCTCCTCGGCAAGCTCCAGCGCCGCGCGGGCGTCAGATAGCTCGCCGCGCGCGGTATCCACGGCAGCGATATCTTCCTTGGCACGAGCGATCTCCTCCATGGTGGCGCGAGCGGCGTCGGCGTCATCCCAAAAGCCGGGGGCCACGCTTTTGGCCTCGAGCTCGGTCACGCGCGTGCGCTTCTCGTCCAAATGAAGATACGACTCGACCTCGCCGAGCCGGTCCGCAAACGCGTCCAGCTCGGCGGGCGTTACCTCTAAAGCCTCAGCCATTAACGATTCCTGCCGTGGCAGTACTTGAACTTCTTGCCGCTGCCGCAGGGGCAAAGGTCGTTGCGGCCAACGTTGACGTACGGATCGTCACTCTCGTCCTTGCGGTAGGTGGTCACCTTGCCGCCGTTGTTGACAGCAGCCGGGCCTCCCTGGACGGCCGTACGAGCCTGCACCTGTGCCTGCTTGCGCAGCACCGAGTTCCCGTTGTCGCCATCGACATCGGCGGGGCCGGAGAAGTGCGCACCCTTGAGCGCGGGGTCCTCCTTGTGCTCCACGGCCTGCGGGGCGGCCTTGATTTCGATGCGCAGGACGGTGCGCAGGTAATCCTCGTACATGGTGTCGACGAGCATCTGGAAGGCACCATAAGCCTCGGTCTTGTACTCGACCAGCGGGTCGCGCTGACCAAAGCCGCGCAGTCCGATACCGGTCTTGAGGTAATCCATCTCCTGCAGGTAGTTCATCCAACGGGTATCGATGACGCGCAGCATGACCTGGGTGTTGAGCTCACGCATGAGGTCCTCACCCAGGCGCTCGGCCTTCATGTTGTAGCACTTCTCGACGTAGGCCAGGACATCGGCAGCCAGGGCCTCAAAGTCCTCGTCGGGGAACTTGGGCGTATCGATATGCCCGGTGAGCTCCACGACCCACTTGCGCAGGCCCTCAAGATCGCGCTCGCCATCGTGGCTGTCCTTGGTGCAGAACTCCTGCACGCAGCGGTACACGGTGTCGTGCATGACCTCGGTGATGTGGTCGGTCAGATCCTTGCCGTCCAGAATCTTGTTGCGCTCGGCGTAGATGACCTGGCGCTGCTTGTTCATGACGTCGTCGTACTCAAGGACGCTCTTGCGCATGGAGAAGTTGATGCTCTCGACCTTGTGCTGGGCGCTCTCGACGGCCTTGGAGATGATCTTGTGCTGGATGGGCATGTCGTCGCCCATGTCGGCGGTGACCATCATCTTGGAGACGCGGTCCATCTTGTCGCCGCCGAACAGGCGCATGAGGTCGTCCTCGAGCGACAGGTAGAACTGAGTCTCGCCCGGATCGCCCTGACGACCGGAGCGGCCGCGCAGCTGATTGTCGATACGACGGGACTCATGGCGCTCGGTGCCGATGACGGTCAGGCCGCCGGCGGCAAGCACGCGCTCGCGTTCGGCCTTGCAGGTCTCCTTGGCCTCGGCGTTAAACTGCTCGAGCTGCTCGGGCGTCACGTCCTCCATGGTCAGGCCCTCGTACTCAAGGCGTTCGCGCACCAGCTCGTCGGGGTTGCCGCCCAGCAGGATGTCGGTACCACGACCGGCCATGTTAGTAGCGATGGTCACGGCGCCGTAGCGTCCGGCCTGGGCAACGATATGAGCCTCGCGCTCGTGATGCTTAGCGTTGAGGACCTCGTGCGCGATGCCGCGCTTGGTAAGGGCGGCGGACAGCTTCTCGGAGCTCTCGATGGAGACGGTGCCCACCAGGACCGGCTGGCCCTTGGCGTGACGTCGCTCGACGTCGTCGGCAACGGCGTTGTACTTGGCCTGGATGGTGCGGTACACCAGGTCCTCGTGGTCAACACGCTGAACGGGTTTGTTGGAGGGGATGACCTCGACGGGCAGCTTGTAGATCTCGCGGAACTCGGCGTCCTCGGTGAGTGCCGTACCGGTCATACCGGAGAGCTTGTCATACAGGCGGAAATAGTTCTGCAGGGTGATGGTGGCCAGGGTCTGGTTCTCCTCGCGCACGAGCACGCCCTCTTTTGCCTCGATGGCCTGGTGCAGGCCCTCGGAGTAGCGGCGACCTTCCATGATGCGGCCGGTGAACTCGTCGACGATCTTGACCTCGCCGTTGGTGACCACGTACTGCTTGTCGCGGTGGAACATGTACTGGGCCTTCAGCGCCTGCTGCAGGTGGTTGACCAGCTGGCCGGAGAGATCGGCATAGATGTCATCGATACCCAGGCGGCGCTCGATCTTCTTAAGGCCGCGCTCGGTGGCGGCGATGGTGTGCTTGGCCTCGTCCATGACGTAGTCGCCCGTGGGCTCGACGTCCTCGGTGGCGGTGAGCATGTCGTGCGACACGTCCTCGCCGCGCTCAAGGCCACGCACGGCACGCGCGAAGTCCTTGTAGGTACTGGCGGACTTGGTGCCAGCGCCCGAGATGATCAGCGGGGTGCGGGCCTCATCGATCAGGATGGAGTCAACCTCGTCGACGATGGCGTAGTTGTGACCGCGCTGCACGCGCTGCTCGGGACGGGTAACCATGTTGTCGCGCAGGTAATCAAAGCCGAACTCGGAGTTGGTGCCGTAGGTGACGTCGGCCTGGTAGGCCGGGCGCTTGAGCTCGAGCGGCATGTTGTTCTGGAGCAGACCGACGGTCATGCCCAGGTACTTATAGATGCGGCCCATCCACTCGGAGTCGCGCTTGGCAAGGTAATCGTTGACAGTAACGACGTGCACGCCCTTGCCGGCAATAGCGTTGAGATAGCCGGCCAACGTGGAGACGAGGGTCTTACCTTCGCCGGTCTTCATCTCGGCGATGTGGCCCTCGTGCAGCGCCATGGCGCCAATGAGCTGCACGTCAAAGTGGCGCATACCCATGGTGCGCTTGGAAGCCTCACGCACGGTGGCAAAGGCCTCGGGGAGCATGTCGTCGAGCGACTCGCCGTTGGCGTAACGCTCGCGGAACTTATCGGTCTGGCCGCGGAGTTCCTCCTCGGTCATCTTCTCAAACTGGGGCTCAAGACCGTTGATCTGGTCGACGATCTTGTAGTAGCGCTTAAGGTCCTTATCGGATCCAAAGGACAGCAGCTTTGACATGAATCCCATGTGGTTTTCCTTTTTGGCCATCGCCCACGCCGTGCAGCTGCGGGCGAGTTAAACACAGATAATTGTACTTTAGCCAAACAAGGCGCGCCCCATACGGTCGACCTCGACCGCCACGTAATAACTACGACCAACCTGCCAAAAAGGGACAGGTTTATTTTGGCAGGTTTTATCTGGGCAAACGCCGCCTCTCTGTCATTTGGTGCAAACCAACCTGTCCCCTTCGCACCAATCTGGTGCAATGGGGACAGGTTGGTTTGCACCAATAAAAAGAAAGGGCCGCGCACCCAAATGGATGCACGGCCCTCATGCCATGAATGCGAGTGATTCCGCGGCGAGCTATTTACTCAGCAGCCTCGGTGGTCTCGGCCTCGGCAGCGGCCTCCTCGACGGGAGCCTCTGCGGGAGCCTCGGCGGCCTGCTTGGCAGCCTCCTCGGCAAACTTAGCAGCACGCTTGGCCTTCTCGGCAGCCTTAGCCTCAGCGGCGGCCTTGCGAGCGGCCTCGGCCTCAGCAGCCTTGGCGGCCTTGGCAGCCTTGGCCTCCTCAGCCTTCTTGAGCTGGGCGGCAGCGGCGCCACCGAACTTGTCGGCGAAGCGCTGGACGCGTCCACCGGTGTCGACGAACTTCTGCTGGCCGGTGTAGAACGGGTGGCACTCGTTGCAAAGCTCGACCTTCATCTCGGACACGGTAGCGTGCGTCTTGAAGGTGTTGCCGCAGGAGCACGTCACCGTGCACTCGACATACTGGGGATGGATACCCTGCTTCATGGTAGGACTCCTTATTGGTCAGGCGCTGGTTACCGATCAGCGCATAAGGCGTCTTGGTTTCCGACCAAGACAACAAACTCGGCTATGGTACCACGGCGCCGCGCGTCCCACAAAAGGTTCACGGTCTTTTCGGAACGACACGAGCTGGACCTTAAATATCAACTTCATCCGAACACTCCCCCACATTCATCTCTCGTATGTATCGAGGTATTCCTGCTTGAGCGTCTGCGAGGACGACTTGATCTTTTCCACGAGCGTGCCGGCTTCGA
>CAKUGH010000033.1 GCA_934654605.1 uncultured Collinsella sp.
TTTACACCGTGGTTCTCGACCGTGACGCCGCTGACCGAGGTCGGTCTGCTGCCGATCGGCTCGCGTCCCGCCAAGCGCGGTCTGGGTGCCAAGTCGCTCGACGACCTGCGTACCATTCCGTGGATCTTCAGCTGGAGCCAGGCGCGCATTAACCTGGCCGCTTGGTACGGCCTGGGCACCGCCTGCGAGCAGCTGGGCGATCTTGACCAGCTCAAGGCTGCCTACCAGGAGTGGCCGTTCTTCCGCACGTTCATCGACAACATCGAGATGTCGATCGCTAAGACCGATCAGCGCATCGCCAAGATGTACCTGCACCTGGGCGATCGCCAGGATCTGTCCGAGAAGGTCTTCACCGAGATGCAGCTTACCCGTAAGTGGGTCCTTGCCATCGTCGGTGACGAGTGGCCGCTGCAGCGTCGCCGCGTGCTTGGCTGCGCTGTCCGCGTGCGCAACCCCTACGTCGACGCCCTGTCCATCGCCCAGGTCCGCGCCCTTCGCGAGGTGCGTATGAACCAGGACGAGATGGCCGAGGAGAAGAAGGCCGAGTACATGAGCCTGATTCTTTCGACTGTAACCGGCGTCTCGGCAGGTCTACAGAACACGGGGTAATAGATAGCCCTGGAGTCGTCCGGGCCCGCCATAGGTTTACTTTTAGGCACGTCCTCGGACATGCAAGAAGCCCTCGCTGCGCACTTCGTGCGGCGAGGGCTTCTCGCGTCCTGCGGAGTGTGCCTAAAAGTAAACCTATGGCGGGCCCTGCGATGTCCGGTCTTCTGCGGATTACGGGCTGAGGGAACTATGGTGCGCTTCGCGCGTTTTGGACGGCGGTCGTGGTTCCTTTTGGGGCTGCGGCCGCCTTTTTGTACTTGTCAATTGTGAACGTTCTGTTAATGGGTTGGTGGGTGGTTGGTTGTTATCGGTGAGCGGCGTATCCTTCCTACGGTTTATCTAGTGTGTTAGATGAAAGGAAGAGGGCGCTCGTCATTGTTTGAATGTGAACTGCCGTTTGACCACAAGACGTTGCATCTGGAGCTCGAGGATAAGAACTTCGCGGGTGTGATGGAAGGTCATCAAAACGAGTTTAAGACCACGAAATCTCAGGAAGAGCTGGTAGAGGAGTCGCTTGCCAACCCTTATGGTTCGCCTTCGCTCGAGGAGCTTTGTGCTGGCAAGAAGGATATCGTCATCATTAGCTCCGACCATACGCGTCCCGTTCCTTCGCGTGTGACGATGCCTATTCTGCTGCATCACATCCACTCCGCTGCGCCTGAGGCGCGCGTTCGCATTCTGGTTGCTACGGGTATGCATCGTCCGTCGACGCACGAGGAGCTCGTCAACAAGTACGGCGAGGAGATCCTTGCCAACGAGGAAATCGTTATGCACGTCGCGACTGACGACAGCATGATGAAAAAGATCGGCACCCTGCCTTCTGGTGGCGAGTGCATTATCAACAAGATTGCCGCCGATTGCGATCTGCTGCTTGCCGAGGGCTTTATTGAGCCGCACTTCTTTGCCGGTTTCTCTGGTAGCCGCAAGTCCGTCCTGCCTGGCATCGCCAGCTACAAGACCATCATGTACAACCACAACGGTCAGTTTGTGAACGATTCCCACTCGCGTGCCGGCAACCTGTGCCACAACCACGTGAGCGAGGACATGTTCGCCGCCGCCGAGATGGCTCACCTTGCCTTTGTGCTCAACGTGGTGCTCAACGGCAAGCATGAGGTCATCGGCTCCTTTGCCGGCGACATCCACAAGGCGCACGAGGCTGGCTGCGAGTTCGTGAAGAGCCTTGCCGGCGTTGAGCCCGTCGAGTGCGAGATCGCCATCACCACCAACGGCGGCTACCCGCTCGACCAGAACATCTACCAGGCCGTGAAGGGCATGTGCGCTGCCGAGGCTACGCTTCCCGAGGGCGGTGTGATCATCGACGTCGCCGGTTGTGCCGACGGTCACGGTGGCGAGGGCTTCTATCACAACATCGCCGACAACGATCCGGCGGAGTTTGAGCGCGCCTGCATCGATCGTCCCAAGGACGAGACCCTGCCCGATCAGTGGACGAGCCAGATTTTTGCCCGCATCCTGGCGCATCACCCTGTGATCATGGTCACCGACCTGTGCGATCACCAGATGCTCAAGGATATGCACATGACGCCGGTCAACACTATCGAGGAGGCGCTCAAGCTCGCCTTTGAGATGAAGGGTGCCGATGCTAAGGTGGCCGTCATTCCCGATGGCCTGGGCGTTGTCGTCGCGCAGCACTAGTGCGCGGCCTAAACGAATCGTTTATAACCGACAAGAAAGATAAGGTTTTATGCTTACCAAACTCCTCTGCGAATTCGGCGCGACGGCCCTCATGATCGTCTTTGGCGTGGGCGTGCACTGCGATACCGTGCTCAAGGGCACCAAGTATCAGGGCTCTGGCCACATGTTTGCCATCACCACCTGGTCTTTTGGCATCTCGGTCTGCCTGTTTGTCTTTGGCGGCGCCGTGTGCATGAACCCGGCCATGGTGCTTGCCCAGTGCATCGTAGGCCTGGTGCCGTGGAGCAGCTGCATCCCCTTCATGATTGCCGATATGCTCGGCGGCTTTGTGGGCGCCGTCATCGCTTGGTTTATGTATGCCGATGAGTTCAAGGCTTCCGAGGGCGTCGTCGACCCCATTGCCCAGCGCAACATTTTCTCGACCAACCCCACCACCGAGGGTACCAACTATGCCCGCAACTTCTTCTGCGAGGCTATCTGCACCTTCGTGTTCATCAGCGCCATCCTTGCTGCCGCTAGCCGCGCCGGCGAGAACGTTCTGATGCTCGCCATCTGCGTTGGCCTGATCGTTTGGGCCGTTGGCATGGGCATGGGCGGCATCACCGGCTTCGCCATGAACCAGGCTCGTGACCTTGGTCCTCGCATGGCCTATCAGGTGCTGCCGATCAAGAACAAGGCTGACAACAACTGGAAGTACGGCCTGCTTGTTCCTGGCATTGCGCCGTTTGTCGGTGCTGCTGTGGCCGCGCTGTTTGTGCATGGTTTCTTGGGCATGTTCTAGTCCAAGACAATTGATATAACGCCCGGGTCCGGCATAGGTTAACTTTCCGCCGCGTCCTCGGACATGCAAGAAGCTCCCGCTGCGCACTTCGTGCGGCGGGAGCTTCTTGCGTCCTGCGGAGTGCGGCGGAAAGTTAACCTATGCCGGACCCTGCGGGAATCCAGTTGCGTTCGAACAAGCAACCCAACGTATATATCTGAATTTGGATGGGAGGGGCTTGTTGTCGATAGGGGCGTTGGACTGTTGTTAACGCTTTGGGATGCGTGGCGCCCTGGGTTGGGGCGATGCTTTGGGATGAGCTTCTTACTTAGTTGAAGAGAGGCTTAATGGCTGATAGGTAGTCTTTGGCTACGTCGGCCTTATCTGCTTGGAAGTTGTGCCAGGCCCACCATTGGACCATTCCTACGAAGCTTGAGGCTATGTGGTGTAGTAGGAAGCTTCGGTCCATGGTGGCGGCGGGGCCGTTTGGGTCGGTGGGGACGGTTTCGGCTGCTCGTGACATGATGGTCTTGCGTAAGCAGTCGGCGAAGACGCGTGAGCCGGCGCCGGCTACGAGGGCTCGTACGCCCTGGCGGCGTTCCCAGAGGTTGTTGAGGATATGCTCGACTTGTACGAGCGGATCATCGAGGGGCGTGCCGTCATCGTCGAGGGCGTGGGCGCAGATGTCGCTCACGAGCTCGGCGAGTAGGTCGTCTTTGCTCTTGAAAAGGCCGTAGAACGTCGCGCGGCCCACGTTGGCACGCGCGATGATGTCGCCGACGGTGATCTTGCCGTAGTCTTCCTCGCGAAGGAGTTCGGAAAACGCCGTGACAATAGCGGCGCGGCTTTTGGTTTTGCGAGCATCCATTCTTACGCGTCCACGTGGACGAGCAGGCAGCGGAGGGTGCCCGAGCAGCCTTCGTAGGGGCGCTTGCCTGCGCCGTAGCCTACGGCTTCGATGCGATAGCGGGCCGGCAGGTGCTCGGACGTGCGCAGCGCGGCGACGATGGCGGCGCCCGTGGGCGTTACGAGTTCGCCGGCGACCGGTGCGGGCGTGAGGGCGATGTTGCCTGCCTGGCACAGGTTGACGACGGCGGGCACCGGGATGGGCATAAGGCCGTGGGCGCAGCGGATGGTGCCGTGGCCCTCGGAGAGCGACTCGACCACAATATCCTCGATGCCCAGGTCATCGAGGCAGATGGCGACCGAGCAGACGTCGACGATGGAATCGACGGCGCCTACCTCGTGGAACATGACGGTTTCGGGCGTTTTGCCGTGGGCTTTAGCCTCGGCGGCGGCGAGCGCAGTAAAGATAGCGAGCGCGCGACGCTTGGCGCCATCGCTCAGCTGCGAGGCGTCGATGATCTCGGTGATGTCGGCCAGGGAGCGGTGATGATGGGCGTGGTGGTGACCGTCGTGGTCATTGGCATGTTCATGCGTATGCTCGTGGCAGTGGACATGCTCGTCCTCGTGATGATGTTCATGCTCGCCATGGTCGTGATGGTGGTGATGGGCGTGCTCGTGCATGTGCTCGGCAGTAGCTTCGTTGCCATAGAGCCAAGTCATGTCGTGGTCGTGATTCTCAAGTTCGCTGGCGAGCTGAACATCGAAGTCACAGGCGTCGATGCCGTGCTTGTTTACGCGCGTCACGGCAACCTCAAAGCCGTCGACCGGCAGCGTGGCGAGCTGCTCGCGCAGGCGCTCCTCGTTAGCGCCCAGGTCGAGCAGGGCAGCGACGGTCATATCGCCGCTGATGCCCGAGGTGCCGTCGATGATAAGCGTGTGCTGATGGTTGGACATGAAATGCTCCTTAACGGGCGCAGGGCGTGCCCGCGCCCAGATGATTGATAAGACTTGCCTGGTAGGCGGCACCAAAGCCGTTGTCGATATTGACGACCGAAACGCCGCTCGCGCAGGAGTTGAGCATGGCGAGCAGCGCGGCTACGCCTCCAAAATTTGCGCCGTAGCCCACGCTGGTGGGAACGGCGATGACCGGACAGCTCACCAGGCCGCCGACAACGCTCGCCAGGGCGCCCTCCATGCCGGCGATGGCGATGACCACCTGCGCCTGGGCAAGTTCCTCGGCATGCGCGAGCAGGCGGTGCAGGCCGGCGACACCTACGTCGTAGAGGCGGTCGACCTCGTTGCCATAGAATTCGGCCGTCAACGCGGCTTCTTCGGCGACGGGCAGGTCGCTCGTGCCGGCGCAGGCGACGACAATGCGTCCGTTGCCGGTGGGGGAGGGCTTGCCGCCCACGAGGGCGAGCTGGGCGTCTGGGACATATCCCAGGTCGATGTCGTTGCCGAGAAGCTCAGCGGTGCGCGTGGCTTTTTCGGCGTCAAGGCGCGTGACCAGGATACGCTCCTGGCCGGCATCGCGCAGCGCTTCGATAATGGCGGCAATTTGCTCGGCGGTTTTACCGGCACCGTAGACAACCTCGCCGGCTCCCTGGCGCACTCCGCGCGAAAGATCGAGCTGTGCAAAGCCCAGATCGGCGGTCGGAGCCGTCTGGATGCGCGTGAGGGCGTCGGCAGGGGTGACTGCTCCGCCGGCAACATCGCTCAGCAATTGCTCAAGATCGCGCTTATCCATATATGTTCCCTTCGACGGCGCAAAGTCTAGCACTCAAAGGGTATATTTCCGAACACTAAGACAAAATTGTTCGGAAACTATAGGACAGACTGATTCAATTGTTAGACGGATCGGCTAGTCGCGCAGGATGATGTCCATGGCGAGCATCAGGTTGCGTTCGTCGATGGCAAACGGGGCGGCCTCGCGCGTCTTGGGCTTGGCACAAAACGCGATGCCCGTGCCCGCGGCCTGAATCATGGGGATGTCGTTGGCGCCGTCGCCGATCGCGACCGTGTGGGCCATATCGACGCCGCACTCGACTGCCCAGTCCAGCAGCTGGATGAGCTTGGACTCCTTGGTCACGATGTCTGCCGCCAGCTTGCCGGTGAGCTTGCCGTCCACGACCTCCAGGCGGTTGGCCAGGCAAAAATCGATGCCCGCGGCGGCCACGATCTTATCGGCGACCTCGTGGAAGCCACCGCTTACCACGCCGACCTTCCAGCCCTTGCTGTGCGCCGAGCGCACAAGCTCCAGCGCGCCGGGGGTAAACGTCACGCGTTCAAAGGTGCGCTCGAACACGCTCTCGTCCAAGCCGGCAAGCAGCCCCACGCGCTCCTCGAGCGCCTGCTTAAAGTCAAGCTCGCCGCGCATGGCGCGCTCGGTGATCTGCGCCACTTGCTCGCCTACGCCGGCCTCCTCGCCCAACAGGTCGATGACCTCCTGGTTGATGAGCGTGGAGTCGATATCCATAACGATGAGGCGTGCAGTCATGGCGGGCCTTTCCGAGTGCAGTTGTATTGGGGCACATTGTCGCACGCGGCGCGCCTTGGCGACGGCCACGGCGCGTCAATTGTTTCGTCTCCGTCAAGTCTTTGGGCAGGAGCTACTTTTTCGCGGCACATCGACGCGGGTGCGATAAGATAGAACGCCATGTCTGGCTGCGCGGTTTACGCAGGCCGGGCAAATCTGTACGACGCCGCCCGGAACGACACGGGGCGGCACAGATCCATAAAGGAGGATCACTGGTATGAGCCAGACCCGTCCCATCGACGAGCATTCCATGCACACCCGTACCTGCGGCGAGCTTCGCCGCGAGAACGTGGGCGAAGAGGTCACCCTCACCGGTTGGGTGAGCCGTCGCCGCGACCACGGCGGTCTTATCTTCTGCGACCTTCGCGACCGCGAGGGCATCACGCAGCTCACCTTCGACCCCGAGCACTCCGACGGCGACGCCTTTAAGATCGCCGAGACTATGCGTCCCGAGTGGCCCATCAAGATCCATGGCGTCGTGCGCGCCCGTGGCGAGGAGACCACCAACACCAAGCTCGCGACCGGCGAGATCGAGGTCCTCACCGACCACGCCGAGGTGCTCAACACGTCCGTCACCCCGCCGTTCCAGATCGAGGACGGCATCGAGACCAGCGAGGACACCCGCCTGCGCTATCGCTATCTGGACCTCCGTCGTCCCGAGATGATGGCCAACCTCAAGCTGCGCTCCGACTTTACCTTTGCCATTCGCGAGGCGCTGCACAACCGTGAGTTCATGGAGGTCGAGACGCCCTCCCTGTTCAAGTCCACGCCCGAGGGCGCTCGCGACTTCATCGTCCCCAGCCGCATCCAGCCGGGCAACTTCTACGCCCTTCCGCAGTCCCCGCAGCTCCTGAAGCAGCTGCTCATGGTCGGTGGCGTCGAGCGCTACTACCAGGTCGCCAAGTGCTTCCGCGACGAGGACCTGCGCGCCGACCGTCAGCCCGAGTTCACCCAGGTCGATATCGAGATGTCCTTCGTGGACCAGAACGACGTCATGAGCGCGCTCGAGGAGGTCCTGGCCGACGCCTTCGGCCGCATGGGTGTCGAGATGCCCACGCCGCTGCGTCGCATGGACTATTGGGAGGCCATGGACACCTATGGCTCCGACAAGCCCGATACTCGCTACGGCATGCACCTGGTCGACCTGACCGACATCTTTGCCAACTCCAAGTTCAAGGTCTTTGCGACCGCTGCAAACGAGGAGGGCTCTGTCGTCAAGGCCATCAACGCCAAGGGCGCCGGTGCCTGGGCACGTGCCAAGATCGATAAGCTCGCCGGCGTGGCCTCCACGTTTGGCGCCAAGGGCCTGGCCTGGATCGCTTTCCGCGAGGATGGCTCCATCAACAGCCCCATCGTCAAGTTCTTCTCGGACGAGGAGATGGCGGCTCTGCGTGAGCGCATGAACGTCGAGCCTGGCGACCTTGTGATGTTCGCCGCCGGTCCGCGCCTGCTCTCTGACGAGATCCTGGGCGGCATGCGTTCCCACATGGCTAACGCGCTCGAGATCAAGCGCGAGGGCCACGACTTCCTGTGGGTCGTCAACTTCCCGCTGTTCCACTGGGACGAGGATCGCAAGGCCTATGCTGCCGAGCATCAGCCCTTCACCCTGCCGACCGAGACCGACATCGCCAAGATCGAGGCCGATCCGTTGGCAGCCGGTTCTTGCACCTACGACTTTGTCATGGACGGCTTTGAGGCCGGCGGCGGCGGTATGCGTATCCACAACGCCGAGATGCAGATGTCCATGCTTAAGCTTCTGGGCTTTACCGAGGAGCGGGCCGAGTTGCAGTTTGGCTTCCTCATGGAGGCGCTCAAGTTTGGTGCGCCCCCGATGGGCGGTTTCGCTCTGGGCCTGGACCGCGTGTGCATGCTGCTCACCGGTTCCGACTCCATCCGCGACGTCATGGCGTTCCCCAAGACGGCCAGCGGCTCCGACCTCATGTCGGGCGCCCCGAGTGCCGTTAGCGGCGCCCAGCTCAAGGACGTCAGCCTGCGCCTGATGTAGGCGAACGGCTTACATATTGCCTGTTGCGAGGGAAGGACGCGCGCCTTCCCTCGTTTTTTATGTCGTGACGTTATGTTTGGAGGCTTGCCGTCGTGCGCCGGGAAACTACAGCCCGGAATCGGCGCTTAGAGTGGGATGCGCTTTCCGGTTGAGCTGTCTGGCGGAAAGTGCGTCCCGGAATCCGCGTCCAGAACGGGATGCGGTTTCCCAAAGGGGGTCGTCTGGGAAAGCGCGACCCAGAATTCAGCAAAAATACGGGACACAGTTTCCGGTTGAGCTTCAGGCGGAAACCGTGTCCCATAATCGACGTCTAGAACGGGACAGGCTTTCCGCAACAACAGTCTGGCGGAAAGCCTGTCCCAGTTTCTTATAGCGAGTCTCTCTGGATCAGCTGCATGTGCATCACGGAGGTGGTGGGCTCGGCGCCCTTGATCATGTCGAGCGCAATGCTGGCGGCCATATGGCCTTCCTCGCGCAGGGGCTGGCGGACGGTCGTGAGCGCGGGGACGCAGCGAGCCGCAATCTCGTGATCGTCGAAACCGACGACGGAAACATCTGCCGGAACGGAAAGGCCTGCCTCGTTGAGTGCGGTAATGACGCCAGCCGCGATACGGTCCGATCCGCAGAGTACGCCATCGAAGGTGATCTCGCGCGTGAGGAGCTGATGCATGGCCTGATAACCGTCTCCGCTGTTCCATCCGGTGTAGACAACGTTCTCGTCCGGGAGGTCTTTACCCAAGACGGCGCGGTAGCCGCGCAGGCGGTCAATGACGGCGGGGTTGTCTTGCGGGCCCAGCACGGCGACGATATCTTTGCGTCCGCGCTCTTTCATGGCGAGTGCCGCAAAGTGTGCGCCCTCTTCGTCGTCGGAGTAGACCGTCGAGAACACATCGCGATAGGGGTGGCCCTCGAGCTGGCCGCACAGCACGGTGGGTACGCTCAGCTCGCGCAGCACTTCGAGCAGCTCGCTGCCCTTGTAGGGGGAGACATCGATGACTGCGTCGAACGAGCGACGCTCAAAGTGTTCGCGTGCGCGGTTGCGCTCATGCGTAGAAGACGCCTGCAAGATAACGGGCAGATAGGACGACTCCGACAGTTCCTCGGTAATGCCGCTCAAAAATTCGCTATAGGTGGGGTCGCTGAAGAGCTCACTCAGGGGCTCGGTCACGAGCACGGCGATGATTTCCGTGCGCCCGACAGCGAGCGCTCGGCCGCGAGCGTTGGGGACAAAATTGACTTCCTTGGCCGCTGCGCGGACGCGTTTTTTGGTTTCCTCGCTAATGCGGGGCGAATCGTTGAGGGCGCGCGATGCCGTGGAGCGCGACACGCCGGCAGCTGCGGCAACCTCGGCAAGCGTAGGTGCGGTGCGAACTGGTTGGGTCATGGCGTCTCCTGGAGAATGCGGTCGATGTTGTCACTGATACGGGCTGGTGCGGATACAGCTTACTATAGTGCGCCTGAACAGCGTTCATGATATCCGGTGACCGGTGTCGTTTTGCAACCAAGCCGCAATCGAATACGTCTCGTATGGGTGAGATATCAGCGGGCGTGGCGGTTGCCTACGAGCTTAAGAACAATGTTTTGCGCTGAGTTTCGATATTCAGGGTGACATAAGTGCTGCGGTTGTACAACCGGTTGCACCGTTAATCCGGCAAAATCGACCGTTCAGCGGACAACCGGTTGCACAGTTTTTTGCATCGCCCGTAAGATAAGGACAACCGGTTGCACAAGAATCACTACGATGACGAAGGAGCATCACCATGGACGCCATTAACGATTGGGAAAACCAAGCGCTCACCCACAGGAACCGCCTGGCACCCCATGCGTACTTTATGGGTTACGAGACCGCCGATCTCGCTGCTACGTACAGCCGTGAGCTTTCGCGCGGATTTGTCCAGCTGTCCGGCTCGTGGCAGTTCCGCCTCTTTGAGGGGCCTGCCGCCGTCTCCAACGAGGCACTTTCTACCTACGAGCCCGAGTGGGACCACGTCGAGGTTCCGCACCTGTGGCAGGTAGACGGCTACGGCAAGCTCGCCTACACCGACGAGGGCTTCCCGTTCCCGGTCGACCAGCCGTTTGTTCCCTCCGATGACCCCACGGGCGTTTACCAGCGCATCGTCAACCTTCCCGCCGTTCCCGCCGGCGCTCGCGAGATCATTCGCTTCGACGGCATCGAGAGCTATGGCGAGCTGTACGTCAACGGCCAGTTTATCGGCATGACCAAGGGCTCGCGCCTGTCCGCCGAGTTCGACGTGACCGACGCGCTCGTCGAGGGCGATAACCTGTTTGCCGTTAAGGTCCTGCAGTACAGCGACGGCAGCTATATCGAGGACCAGGATATGTGGTGGGCCTCGGGCATCTTCCGCGATGTCTACCTTATGCAGCGCCCCGCCGCGCACCTGGTCGACTTTAGGTTCCGCACGCACCGCGAGGGCGATGCCGCTCTGATTGCGCTCGATACGGTTGCCGAGGGCGCAAGCCGCGTCGTGTTTACGCTCAGCGACGGCGAGAACATAGTTGCCACGGGCGAGTGCGTCGACGGCCACGCCGAGTGCACCGTTGCCGACGCTCACTTCTGGAACCCCGAGGACCCCTTCCTCTACGACCTGACGTTTGAGGTCTACGACGGCGACGAGGTCAGCGAGTACGTGCCCCACCGTCAGGGCCTCGCCGAGGTCACCGTCGAGGGCAACCATATCTACCTTAACGGTACCTACTTTAAGATGCACGGCGTCAACCGCCACGATCACGATGACCACAAGGGCCGCGCCGTGGGTCTCGATCGCATGCGCCGCGACCTCGAGCTCATGAAGCAGCACAACATCAACGCGGTGCGTACGTCCCACTACGCCAACGATCCGCGCTTCTATGAGTTGTGCGACGAGTACGGCATCATGCTGGTGGCCGAGACCGATATGGAGAGCCACGGCTTCGAGAATATCGGCAACATCGCCTTGGTCACCGACGATCCGGCGTGGGAGCCGGCTTATGTCGACCGTGTCGAGCGTCTGGTGGTGCAGGAGCGCAACCACGCGTGCATCATTATGTGGTCGATGGGTAACGAGAGCGGCTACGGCTGCAACATCCGCGCGATGTACGCCAAGGCCCACGAGCTCGACGGCCGCCCGGTCCACTACGAGGAGGACCGCAACGCCGATACCGTCGACGTCATCTCCACCATGTACTCTCGCGTGTCGCAGATGAACGACTTTGGCGAGCACCCGTTCCCCAAGCCGCGCATCAACTGCGAGTACGGCCACTCCATGGGCAATGGCCCGGGAGGCCTGTCCGAGTACCAGGAGGTCTTCGATCGCTGGGATTGCATCCAGGGCCAGTTTATCTGGGAGTGGTGCGACCACGGTCTGGCTGCTGTGACCGAGGACGGCGTTGCCTACGACATGTACGGCGGCGACAACGGCGACTATCCCAACAATAGCAACTTCTGCATCGACGGCATGGTGTTCCCTTGGCAGCAGCCGAGCCCGGGTCTGACCGAGTACGGCCAGGTCATCTGGCCGGTTCGCATGGCCTATGACGCCGAGGCTGGCGAGCTGACCGTCACCAACAAGCGTTGGTTTACCACCCTCGAGGATGTCTGCCTGGTGGCGGAGACTCTGGTGGACGGTGACGTGGTGTGTCGCAAGACGCTCATGCCCGGAGCGGTCGCTCCCGGCGAGTCCGTCCAGCTGCCCCTGGCTGTTCGCGAGGCTGCCGCAGGCGAGACCCTGCTCACCGTGCGCGCCTACACCATGGCTGCCCACGTCTGGTGCGAGCCGATGTTCCAGCTGGGCGCGAGCCAGTTCGCCATCGCCAATCATCCGGCACCGGCCATCGTGGCTCCCGCCCGCCCCGAGCTCACGGTCGAGGAGGCTGAGCAGGAGATCTGCATTCACTCCCTCAACGGCACGCTGACCTTCAGCAAGGTCAACGGCACCGTGAGCGAGTGGAAGGCATCCGGTCGCGACGTTATGACCTCCGGTCCCCAGGTTGGTTTTTGGCACCCGCTCGTCGACAACCACGCCCAGGAGTACGACTCCCTGTGGAAGGACAACTTCATCGATGTGATGCAGACGTCCACCCGCAAGGTCTCTTGGAAGCAGGACGGCAACACGGTCGTCGTTACCGTGAACCAGCGTATCGCTCCTCCCGTCCGTGCGTTTGGCATGCGCGTCGAGCTTGTCTACACCGTGCTGCCGAGCGGTCGCGTCGACCTTAAGGTTTCCGGTGAGCCCTACGGCGATTACTCGGACATCATTCCGCGTATCGGCATTTCCTTTGAGGTTCCCGGTTGCGATCGTGCCGTCGAGTGGTATGGCCACGGCCCGGGCGAGAACTACCCGGATTCGCTTCGTGCCAACCCGGTCGGCCATTACCGCAGCACGGTTGACGACATGTTCACGCCGTATGTCATGCCCCAGGATTGCGCCAACCGCGAGGGCACCCGCTGGGTCGCCCTGCGCTCCAGCCACGGTGACGGCCTGGTCGTGACGCGCCCGAGCGACGCCGCTTCCAACCCGTTCTCGTTCTCGGCCTGGCCCTACACCTGCGAGAACATCGACAAGGCCGGACATGTCTACGACCTCGTCAAGAGCGATTCGGTTACGGTCAACATCAACGACCAGCTGCTCGGCCTTGGTTCGAACTCTTGGGGTTCCGAGGTGCTCGATTCCTATCGCACCCGTTTTGAGAGCTTCAGCTTCGAGGTGTCCCTGCGACCGCTGACGTCTGCCGATCTGGCTCAGGCGCTGGCACCCATTAAGGAGGCATAAGTCATGCATGTCTTTAACTCGCGCGCCGATTTCGACGCTCAGATGAAGTCCGTCAAGAAGTGGATGCGCACCGGCCAGGCACTCGATGGTGTTGCCGACCTGCAGCACGACGTGGCTTACTCCATCGGCGACTCGTTGGTGTACTGGTGGGTCTATGCCCGCGAGGCCGCAACCGCCGATCTGGTCGGTCACCGTCGCTACCATGCCGTGCTCGCCCCGCTCGACGGCGATCTGACCGTCGAGGTGGCTCCCAAGGCGGATCTCACCTGCACCCGCGCTTACAGCGATATCGACGATCGCGAGCGCTTTGAGGGTACGGGGGAGACCGTGACGATTCCCGCCGGCGGCGTTGCCGTCGTCGAGATCGACGAGGCCTACCGTGTCGTGGCCGATGCCGCGGATCCCCGCGTCGTGGTACTGCACGTGACGGTTGAAGGTTATTCCTTCCCCAACAAGTAGTATTCGTCCGTTTGGGCGTTTGCTTCGCGCCGTTAAGGGGGATGGCTTTGTTGACTCCCTTTTCCCCATTCCCCTTAGCAGGTGCGCCGTCCAGGATTGCGCTTGCAGTCCGGACGGTTTTAGATGAGATATAACGGATGATTGGGAGGGCTTATGAGCTCTGAAAAACGAGGAACGATTGGTTCGTTCGCTCTGCTGGGCATGACGGTCGCCGCCGTGTTCGGTATCAAGAACATCATCAACAACAACGCGGCCATCGGCTTGGCAGCTGCGCCGTCGTTCTTCTTCGCCACGCTTTTGTACTTTGTCCCCTATACCCTGGTTACCGCCGAGTTCGTCGGCCTTAACAAGGACTCCGAGTCGGGCGTGTACGCCTGGGTCAAGACCTCGATGGGCGGCCGCTGGGCATTCCTGACGGCGTTTAGCTACTGGTTCGTCAACCTGTTTTACTTTGCGTCCGTCCTGCCCAACGTCATCATCTACGCGAGCTACGTGTTCTTTGGTGCCAATGCCGAGCTTTCGCAGCTGTGGATCACCATTATCGAGATCGTCGTCTTTGCTATCGCCACGTGGGTTTCGACCAAGGGCGCTAAGTGGATCGGTTCCATTTCGTCTTTTGGTTCGACAGCGGCTCTCGGCCTGACTGCCGTGTTCATCTTGCTGTCCCTGGCCGCTGCCTTTGGCGGCGTCGAGTTCGCTACGGCTCCTACTCCCGCTAACATGGCTCCCGACATGAGCAACTTCGCAACTACGTGGGGCTTCTTCGGTACGCTTGCCTGGATCATCCAGGGCGTTGGCGGCGCTGAGTCCGTCGGCGTGTTCCTCAACGACCTTAAGGGCGGCGTCAAGGCCTTCGTGCGTACCGTCGTTATCGCCGGCCTGACCATCGGCCTTCTGTATGCAGGCGCTTCGCTGCTGGTCAACCTGTTCATTCCCGAGGGCGGCGTTGCCATCTCCACCGGTATCTTCGACGTGTTCGGCGCTGTCTTTGCCCACTTTGGCATTCCCATGGAAGTGTCCACGCGCGTCATCGGCTTGATCCTTCTCGCCGCTACGCTGGGCTCCCTCATGATGTGGACCTCCGCCCCCATCAAGGTGTTCTTCACCGAGATTCCCGAGGGCGTCTTTGGTAGCAAGATCGTCGAGCTCAATGAGCACGGCATTCCTGCCCGCGCTGCCTGGCTGCAGTTCGCCATCGTCGTCCCCATCCTGATCATCCCGGCTCTGGGCTCCGGTAACCTCGACGACCTGCTCATGATCGTCACCAACATGACGGCTGCCACCGCATTGCTCCCGCCGCTGCTGATCCTGCTTGCCTACTTTATGCTGCGCAAGAACTTCGACGCCGCGCCCCGCGACTTCCGCATGGGTTCGCGCACCTTCGGCCTGGTTGTCGCCGCCTTCCTGCTCGTGGTCTTCTGCTTCGTGCTTGTCTGCGGCACCGTTCCGCTGGACCAGCCGCTGTGGCTGACGCTGGTCTACAACGTCGGCGGCGTGGTTGTCTTCCTGGGTCTTGCCGTGATCTGGTACAACCGCTATATCAACCGCCTGCGCGAGACCGATCCCGAGGCCGCCGAGAGCGAGCTGCGCCCCTCCGTCCTCGACATGATGGAGTAGCGCTAGGATTAATCTACGGCCGTGGAATAAATCGATTCCCTTTCCTAAGGAGGGGCCTTACGAGGCCCCTCCTTTTGTGTTCAAGACTTTAGTCTGCTGGGCGCGCAGCGGCCAGCCTCAACCCACCCGCTATGCGGGTGGAGACAAACGGCTTTACAAAGCCACCCCTCCGGCCGATATTGACGATTGTTCAGGCCGTCAAGAATTCGAGTCGAAGGGGTGGTCGCCATGGCCCAGAAGGCCTACAGCCTTTCCCACACGAAGTGGATGTGCAAGTACCACATCGTGTTCACGCCGAAGTATAGGCGCAAAGTCATCTACAACCAAATCAGGAGCGACATAGGGGAGATCCTCAGGAAGCTGTGCGAGTACAAGGGGATCGAGATAATCGAGGGGCACCTGATGCCCGACCACGTGCACGTGCTGCTGGCGATCCCGCCGAAGTACAGCGTCGCGAGCGTCATGGGCTACCTGAAGGGGAAGAGCTCGCTGATGATATTCGACAGGCACGCCAACCTGAAGTACAAGTTCGGCAACAGGAAGTTCTGGGCGGAGGGCTACTACGTGTCCACCGTCGGCCTGAACGAGGCGACGATCGCGAAGTACATCAGGGAGCAGGAGTCCCACGACATCGCGCTGGACAAGCTGAGCGTGAAGGAGTACGAGGACCCCTTCAAGAGGAGGTGAGCCTGCCGGTTTGACCGGCGCGCCACGGGTCAAGATGCAATAGGCCTGGACGAAGTCCGGGCCCGCGCCTTTAGACGCGAGCCCGGGGCCCGTGGGTTATACCCTAAGAGCAAACCACCCTTTTTGGTAGCGCGCAGAGATGTGGTGTAAGAGGCGGGGCATGCCCCGCCTCTTCCCTTTCTTGAAAGGAAGGGGACACCGC